>JANLOU010000321.1:0-7317 GCA_031366735.1 Candidatus Eiseniibacteriota bacterium | reverse complement strand
GCTCGATTGGCGGAGTGGGGCCTATGGCCGGCCTGAGCGCCAGTCCCCTCAACGGCCCCATCGCCCGATTCGCCGCCTCGATCTACGGTGCGGGCTGGGAGTTGCGGCGCCGGGCGCACGCCAGCGGCTGGCTTCGTCAGCGCCGGGTCGCTGCTCGCGTCGTCAGCATCGGCAATCTCACCGTGGGTGGCACTGGCAAGACCACGCTGACGCTGCATCTGGCGGCCGTTGCGCGGGCCCGGGGACTGCAAGGAGCAGTCGTGTGCGGCTCCTACCGACCCGGTCCGGCTGGCCTGGGCGATGAGGAGTTGCTGTACCAAGGCTTTATCCGCGGCGGCGGGCCGGGGATCCGTTCCAAATCAGCGCGGGCCGAGAGCGCGGTTGAAGCGGGAGCTCGCTTCATTCTCGTCGATGACGGCTTCTCCCACTGGCCGCTCGCTCGTGACCTGGATGTGGTCCTGCTCGATCGTACGAACCTGTGGGGCGGCGGTCGGCTGCTCCCTGCGGGCTGGCTGCGCGAGCCCCGGCGCGCGCTGCAGCGTGCGGGCCTCATCGTCATCTCCAGGCTTGGGCCCGATGAAGACCCGGCCCCGTTCTATTCGGAAGTGCGACCGTTCGCACCCGCGGCCAGATTCGCAGCAGGTCGGCACGCCGTGGCCGGCGTGCGTACACTGTCCGGAGAGCCGTGTGAGGCGGGCGGGGGTGCACTGGTCGTGACCGCAACGGGGAACCCGGGTGCAGTTGCGAGCAGTGCAAGGGAGGCGGGGTTCACGGAGGTGAGTCTGCGAGCTTTCCGCGATCATCATTGGTTCACCGAGGTCGAGGCTCGACAACTGCTCCGCGAGGCTGGTTCGCGCATGTTGTTGATGACTGCGAAAGATGCGGTTCGGTGGCCCTTGTCCACGCACGATCCGCGCGTTTCCGTGCTCGAGGTGGCGTGGACATGGTGTGCAGGCGGGGCTGCTGCGGAGTCCCTCATCTTCGGTGAAGGAGCGTGAAGTTGGAACGCCCGGACGTGCTCATTCTCGGCAGTGGGATCGGCGGGCTCATGCTCGCGCTGCAAGCCGCGCGACACGGTGATGTGCTCGTACTCACGAAGAAGCGCGCCGATGACTCCAACACCAATTGGGCGCAGGGCGGTATCGCGGCCGTGTTCGATCCGAGCGATAGCTTCGCGCAGCATGAGGCGGACACCCTCAAATGCGGCGCGGGCATGTGCGATCCGGCAGTGGTGCGGGCGGTTGTCGAGGCTGCTCCACAACGCGTCCGCGAGTTGGCGGAGTTGGGCGTCGGCTTCAACCGTGGCGCCCGAGGATTCTCGTTGGGCCGCGAGGGTGGGCACTCGCGTCGTCGCATCGTGCACGCTTCGGACTTCACCGGTCACGCGATCGAGAAGGCATTGCTCGAACGGGTCAAGGCGCACCCGCGCATCCGACTGCTGGAAGACCAGATCGCGGTCGATCTCATTCTGGATTCGCGCCTGCGTGGGGGTGGCCAGCCGAGTCGACGCGACACGGTCTGGGGCGCGTATGTGATGGACCGGGGCACGCAGCGGATCCGTCCCGTCACCGCGCGGGTGACGGTGCTCGCCACGGGTGGCTGCGGCAAGGTCTACCTGTACACGACCAACCCGGATGTGGCGACCGGGGACGGATTGGCGATGGCCTATCGTGCCGGCGCTTCGGTGGAGAGCATGGAGTTCGTCCAGTTCCATCCCACCTGCCTTTACCACCCTGCGGCGCGCACATTCCTGATCAGTGAGGCCGTGCGGGGCGAAGGGGCCGTGCTTCGGACTCTGGACGGCGATCGGTTCATGCCGCGCTACCATCCATTGGCCGAGTTGGCGCCTCGCGATGTGGTGGCGCGCGCGATCGATCGCGAACTCAAGCGGCGCGGCGAACCCCATGTCTGGCTGGACATCAGTCATCATCAAGCCGCTCGCATCCGAAAACGGTTTCCCAACATCCATGCGCGGCTGCAGGGGCTTGGGATCGATATGACGCGCGCTCCCATCCCAGTGGTCCCGGCCGCGCATTACATGTGTGGCGGCATCCGGGCGTCACTGGATGGCCGCACCGACCTCGCGGGCCTGCTCGCGGTCGGTGAAGTGGCGTGCACGGGCCTGCATGGGGCGAATCGCCTTGCGAGCAATTCCCTGCTCGAGGCGCTCGTCTCGGCGCACGACGCGGCCGAGGTCGTGCGTCTGCGCCTGTCCAAGGTCGCACGCGCGCCCCGGGCGGATGCATGGAGTGCGGGCGGGACGCGCCCGCCACATGAAGCCGTCGTCTTCGATCACAACTGGGATTCGGTGCGTCGCGTGATGTGGGATCTGGTCGGTATCGTCCGCTCGGATGACCGCCTCGCGTTCGCGGCACGACGCCTGGCCATGTTCCGGGACGAGATCGAGCGCGATTACGACCGTCTCAAGCTCTCACCCGACTTGATCGAACTCCGGAACATCGCCCTGGTTGGCAGCCTGATCGTCAGTTGTGCGCAGCGGCGAAAGGAGAGTCGTGGATTGCACTACAACCTCGACCACCCCCGTCGCAGCGCTTCCCAGGGGCTGCATCCGGTTCGATTGCGTCGTCGCAGCGCCGTGCTTGTGCCGCCGTTCGCCAGCGGCCTATAGTCCGGCCACGAGGAGGCCACGGTGGGAGAGACGACATTCTGGGATGTGGTGGATGGGCTGCGTGAGCGCGAGGATGCCTATGCTCGCGAGGCTTATGGCTTCGTGGTGGGAGCCTTGGGTGCGACGGTCCAACAGTTGCCCGCCGAACGCCTCGACGACCCACAGCGGCGCCATCTCTCGGGTCGCGAACTCCTCCTTGGCGTGGTGAGCCTGGCACGGACGGAGTTCGGGCCGCTCGCCGCAACCGTCTTTCACGAGTGGGGCGTGCGCCACTGCGAGGATGTCGGGCATATTGTCTTCCAATTGGTCGCATGCGGGCAGTTGTCCGCTCGCGCCGAGGACACCATGACCGACTTCTCGAACGAGTTCGATCTCCTCTCCGCGCTCTCGGATGATACCGAGCCCGGATCCGCCCCGCGGTCGGTTCCTCCGCGCAATACCCACTAGGCCCGGCGCGGTGCGCGACTTCCTGCGGCTGCTGTCATTCCTTCGGCCCTACCGTGCTCGGCTGGCGGCGGGAATCGCGTGCATGGTGCTGTACGCGCTCACGAACACCGTGGCCATCAGCTTGGTGCAGCCGTTGATGGGCGTCATGTTCTCGAGCACGGGCGCGAAGGCCATTCCGATGGCGTCTGTGGGGCCGCCCGCCGGGGGCGTCGTCTCGCAGGGCCCGGTGGGGGCGATCTTCGAGCAGGTGCGCACCCTGCAGGGTGGATTCGAGCGGGCGCTCCGAGAGGTGCCACCGCTGCAGCGGTTCGAACGGGTGAGTCTGGCGATCCTGTTGCTCTTCCTGCTCAAGAACGCGGCGGACTATGCGGCCTCGTTCTTGAGTGTCTCGGTCGAACAATCCGCCACTCGGGATATCCGCCGGGCGTTGTTCGCGCAACTGCAAAGGCTATCGTTGGGCTTCTATCACGGCAACCGTTCGGGGGCGCTGATCTCGCGCATCACGAACGATGTCGAGGCGGTGCGCGGCGCGCTCGCGGCAGGGATCAGCAATCTGCTCAAGGATGGCCTGACGCTTCTGGGCTGCCTGGTCCTGGTGTTCCTCGCTTCGTGGCGCATGGCGCTGTTCAGTATGCTGGTGCTGCCGCCGGCGGCGTTCGCGCTGGTGACCATCGGCCGCAAGATGCGTAAGCGTTCCGGGACGGTGCAGGAACGCATGGGGGACATGACGGGGGTGCTGCAGGAAACGATCGCCGGCGCGCGTGTGGTGAAGGCGTTCGGGATGGAGCCGTTCGAGGAAGGGCGCTTCGAGCGATCCAACAGCGGTTATTTCCGTGCGTTCGTCCGTCTGCGCCGGGTCTCGGCGGCCGCCAAACCGCTGAGCGAGTACGCCATCATCGTGGTCGCGGTCGCCATCGCCTGGTTCGGAGCGCGCGAGATCTTCCAGAGTCATAGCATGCCGCCCGAGCGATTCTTCGGGTTCGTCACCGCCATGCTCGCGACCATGTCGCCGGTGCGAAGTCTTTCGGAAGTGGGCGGGACGATCGCCACGGGAATGGGAGCAGCGCGACGGGTGTTCGCACTCCTGGACACGCCCGCCTCCATCGTGGACCGTCCCAACGCCGTGTCACTGCCCGCGCTCTCGCAGGGAATCTGTTTCGACTCCGTGCAGTTCGGCTATGAGACCGGCGAAGAAGTGCTGCATGGCGTGAGCTTCCGGGTGAACCGTGGCGAGGTTGTGGCGCTGGTCGGGGCAAGTGGTGCAGGAAAGAGCACCACGCTCGACCTGCTGGCCCGCTTCTATGACCCCACGGGTGGGCGGATCACCTGGGATGGCGTGGACCTTTGCGAGGCGACAGTGACATCTTTGCGCGCTCAGCTTGGCATCGTCACGCAGGAGACCATCCTGTTCCACGACAGCGTGCGAGCGAATATCGCCTACGGACGCCCCGAATGTTCACGGGAAGCGCTCGAAGCCGCCGCCCGCGCCGCGCACGCGCATGCGTTCATCGAGAAACTCCCGCAAGGCTACGACACCCTGATCGGGGACCGTGGGGTGCGACTCTCGGGGGGTGAGCGGCAACGCCTGGCCATCGCGCGCGCGCTGCTCAAGAATCCGCCCGTGATGTTGCTGGATGAAGCCACCTCGGCGCTCGATACCGAGAGCGAACGATTAGTCCAGGAAGCGCTCGAACGCTTGATGCAGGACCGCACGGTATTGGTGATCGCACATCGCCTGTCCACCGTCCAGCACGCCGATCGCATCCTCGTATTCGGCGCTGGGCGGATCGAGGAATCGGGCACGCACGAGGAGCTGCTCGCGCGTGACGGGATCTATCGCCGCCTGCACGCGCTCCAGTTCCGGGGCTGATCGGTGGCGCCTGGATCCGGCACGCTGAAACCGCCCACCGGAGGATTCCGTCGCATTGCGGTGCTGCGGCTGTCCTCCATTGGGGATATCGTGTTGACGCTTCCCGTGGTGCACGCACTGCATGACGCCTTCCCCGAGGCGCAGCTGCATTACTGGGTGAAGGAGGAGTATCAGGACCTCGTCCGCTTCGACCCCGCGGTGCAGCATGTTCGTTCGCTCGAAACGGATGCCCGCCGGATCGAGGATCTGGTGTCGATGAGCGCCGAGCTCGAGGACTGCGATCTCATCATCGATCTGCATGGCAGCCTGCGCACGCGCTTGTTGACTTTCCGTCAAAAAGCGCCCGTATTGACCGCCCCGACCCATCGCTGGACGCGGGAACGCTGGGTCCGCGCCAGATGGACACGGCCCAGGCCCACGCCGCATGCGCTCGAGCGATATGCCGCTGCGCTCACGCCCCTTGGACTCACGGCAACGGGCCCGCCGCACTTGTCTGCAGGCGATGCGGCAGAAGTGTGGGCCAAGGAATGGATCCGCACCGCCGCGCTTGAGCGCGCGCCGTTGGCGTTCGCGCCGGGCGCGCAACATGCCACCAAGCGCTGGCCCGAGGCTCACTGGGTGGCGCTGGCGGAACAGGCCGAAGTCGCGGGAATACCCGTGTTGGTATTCACCACGCTCGCGGAGCGCCGTGGTCTTCCCGAGCTGCAGCGCAGGATCGCGCAGATGCCCGGTGGCCGCTGGGTGCTCGAACCGCTGGCGCGCGTTGCAGCGCTCTTGAGCCATTGCGCCGCAGCCGTGACGCATGACAGCGGCGTCATGCACATGGCGGCCGCCCGGGGGCTGCGAGTGGTGGCGCTGTTCGGCAGCACCTCTCCGGTCCTGGGGTTCGCTCCCGTGGGCGCTGGGCACAAGGTGTTGGGGCAGGACCTGCCATGCCGCCCATGCACGGTTCACGGTCGCGAGGCGTGCCCGTTGGGCCATTTCCGCTGCATGCGAGCGCTCTCCGTCAGCGCGGCGTGGCAGGCGACGCAGGAACTCGTGCGCCACTGAGTGGGGGAAATGCCTTGCGCCCGGCGTGGGCGCAACTCATCCTCCGCACGACCGGGAACCACTCCGAGGGCCTTGATGCTGCAAGTTCGTGGAACCCCCTGGGCGCGTGATCGCGTCGCACTCGTTACGCTTCGCCTCTGGATGTTGGCGACCCTGTTGTGTCCCGCCGGGGCGTTTGCTCGCGACGAGGGCGTTGTGCGAACCGAGCGGGCCCTTGGTTTGCCGCTCCCGATGATGCGCGGCGATCGCGACGCGGCCATGCGCCGTTTCGCCGAGGAGCGGCTCGCCGCCACTTGGTACGCGCCGGAGCGCGACGCGTTCATCGTGGGACCCTGGGTGCGGGCCGGTGCGCAGCGCGTCGCTCGCATCTCGCAATCGTGGCAGGGTCACCCGGTCTGGGGCGGCGAGGTACGCGTTGTGCTCGATACCGAGGATCGCGTCTGCCTGGTCAACGGGCGGTTGTTCGAGAATCTGGAGCCCCCCGAGTCCGTGATCGTATCGCAGGCCGCTGCGCGCGCCCGGGCGTTCGCCGCGTTGGGCCTGGAGGACCGCGGTTGGACTGTCGATGCGCAGTTGCAGGTGGCGCGCCGCGTGGATGGAGACCATCTGGGCTGGGAGATCCATATCGAGGAACCGCGGGGCGGCAGGGCGTGGCGGGCGCTGGTCGACTCGCAGGATGGAAGCATCCTGGAGCAAGATGATCTGGCCTGTCATGCGCCGGGACTGGTCTATCCGAGTGATCCGCGTCAGCCCGTCGCGGAACGGGAGTTGTTCGGGCTGGCGGGTGATTCCACGCGACTTGTCCATCGGTACTTCTCGGTCGAGAATCCTGCGCTCGATGCCCTCGAAGTACCCGATCACGACTTCCGGTTTCCCGATGGGCATCCGCTCGCCGCGCGACTTCGCGAGGTGAATGCCTACTGGCACGCGCAGCAGTATCTGGACGGTTTCCTCGGACCACTGGGGTATGGCGGTCCGCCCGAACCGTTCCTCGTGCGGGTCGGAGTTCAGCTCGATCCGTACGCTGCCCTGACTTCAGGTCGCTTCGTCTTCCTGGGGCTGCCGGTCGGGACCTACACGCACGATGCGGCGCTGTCCGATGACATCCTCGTCCATGAGTTGCAGCATGCCGTGACCTATGGCTTCGGCGTCGGCGCGAGCGGGCCGCGCAGGGAAGCGCTCGCCCTGCACGAGGGTGTGTCCGACTTCATGGCGGCCTGCCACAGCGAGGACCCTGCAATCGGAGAGTGGCTGTTCCGGGCATTCCCGGGAGGGGCCACACGCGTGGACCGCCCCGCGGACCTGTTCCGATATTCGAACT
>JANLOU010000547.1:0-17586 GCA_031366735.1 Candidatus Eiseniibacteriota bacterium | reverse complement strand
CTCGGGGCTTCGAGCACGCTGATGGTTTCGCTGCTCGGCGTGCTGCGCGAATGGCTCAAGCTGGATCTGTCTCCTTATGATCTGGCCGAGTTGGCGTTCCGGATCGAGCGTCGCGACCTGCAACTCGCGGGTGGACGGCAGGATCAGTACGCCGCAGCGTTCGGTGGATTCAACTTCATCGAGTTCCTGCCCGAGTGCACCGTGGTGACGCCGCTCAAGCTGCGCCGGGAGACGCTCGAGGAACTCGAGTACCGCTTGTTGCTGTGTTACATGGGCCAGACCCGGCAGTCCGCGAAGATCATCGAGCGTCAGACCAAGTCCTACACGAGTGGCAAGCGTGCCACGGTCAAGGCGCTGGAGTCGCTCAAGGTGCAGACGAGTGAGATGAAGCGCGCGCTCCTGTTGGGCCATATCGATGGATTTGGCGAACTCCTGCACCAAGCCTGGGAGCATAAGAAGAAGCTCGACGAGGGCATCAGCAACTCGCATGTCGATAAGCTCTACCAGGTCGCGCGGCGAGCTGGCGCCATCGGCGGCAAGATGCCGGGCGCTGGTGGCGGCGGCTACTTCCTGCTGCTCACCCAGTTCGACCGTCGCCATCGCGTCGCCTCGGAACTCGAGAAGCATGGTGGCCAGGTGGTGCCGTTCCAGTTCGAGGCTCGCGGCATGCGCTCGTGGTCGGTGGTGCGCGGCGTCTGAGGCGCGGCCCATGCCCCCTGTCCCTTCCGACCTCCGCTCCGCGCGCCGCATCGCGCTTCTGGGACCGCTGCATCCGTGGCGCGGTGGCCTTGCGCAGTATCTGGGATTGTTGGGGGAGGCATTGGAGTCGCACGCGCGGGTCGAGGCGGTCACCTTCACGCGCCAATATCCCGATTTCCTTTTCCCGGGCACGAGTCAGCTCGATCAGGACGCGACGCGTCCGCGATTTCCAACCGAGCCGATGCTGGATTCGATCGGCCCGCTGAGTTGGCGACGCACCGCGGCGCATCTGGATCGCTTCGCACCCGGAGCGGTGATCCTCAAATGGTGGATGCCGTTCTTCGCGCCCGCATTCGCCTCGGCGGTGGGCTCGTTGCGCAAGCGAGGCACACGGGTTGTGCTCGTCTGCGACAACCTCATTCCGCACGAACCACGCTTCTATGACGCCGCGTTCAGCCGGTGGATGATGCGCAACTCGGACGGCTATCTGGTGATGTCGGAATCCGTCGAGCGGGATCTCGACACACTCAAGCCAGGTGCACCGCGCCGCCGCGTGGCCCACCCGTTCTACGCACAGTTCGATCGGAACCGCTACACGCGCACGAGCGCGCGCGCGAAGCTGCAGTTGGAGGGCGATGTCGCACTGTTCTTTGGATATGTGCGTCACTACAAGGGTCTGGATACGCTGCTGGAGGCGTGGCGTTTTGTGCGTGAGCGTCGGCCCACGGCGACGCTCGTGGTCGCGGGCGAGTTCTATGAGAAGCCCGAGCCTTATCGCCGGCTGGCTGCGGCGGCGGGCCCCGGCGCGGTGCGCCTGCTGGACCGCTATATCGCCGACGACGAAGTCGAAGCCTTGGTCCGCGCCGCCGATGTGACCGTGTTGCCCTATCGCAGTGGTACGCAGTCGGGGGTGACGCATGTAGCCTTTGCGCTGGGCTCGCCGGTGATCGCGACGAATGTGGGGGGCATCACCGAGACGGTGCGGGAAGGGGAGACGGGGCTGACCGCTCCGCCCGAGGATCCGCGCGCGCTGGCCGATACCATCCTGAGATTCTTCGAGCAAGGGCTGGGTGCGGGGATGGCCCCGCACATCGCCCGGCTCCAGGCTGCGCATTCGTGGGAGACTTTGGCGGAGCAGACCGTGGACCTGATCCAGGAGCTTCAGCCGGGGAGGGGATGGGACTCATGAGCCGCAGCGCGCAGGGAGTCGGCCGCACCGCTCGGCGGATCATGCTCGCCGCGTTCCTGATGTTCGCCCTGACCGGCGGTGGGCGCATCGTCGGAAGCGATGAAGTCACCATGTTCCAGTTGGCCAGCGCCATGCTCACGGGCCGCATCGAGGTCCCGCAGGGGGCCACACTCCAAGGTTCGGACGGGCATTTCTATACCAAGAACACCGCGGGTCAGGCGGTGCTCGCGCTGCCGTTGGTCGCGCTCGGCGGTTTCGCCGCGCGCGCGGCGGGCTTCCGCGAGGAGAAGGCTGAGTTGGCCGCGCGATTCGGAGCTTCGTTCTTCAATGCCTGCGTCGCGGCGGTGCTGCTGGGGGTGTTCTACTTGTTGGGGCGCCGGCTCGGCGTTGGCTCGAGGGCCGCGCTGGCGGCGACCGCGATGCTGGGATTCACCACGCCGCTGTGGGTGTACGCCAAGAGTTTCATGGCGGAGCCTACCGAAGCGCTGGGGCTGCTCCTGGCGCTGGGCGGCGCTGCGTTGGCGTCACAGGGGCGTGAACAGTCGCTGCCGGGCGAACGGCGTTGGTTGTGGGTGGCCGCGCTCGGAGCGTTCCTGACGATCAGCGCCAAGGCCAGCATGCTGCCGCTCGCACTCCTTGCGCTCACGGCGCTCGGAACGCGCCGCCTTTCGCGGTATGCCATCCCTGCGTCCGGAGTTGCGCTCGCGATCCTCGGACATCTGCTCTACAACGCTGCGCGCTTCGGCACTCCACTCGAGAGTGGCTATGGCGCGCAGGCTTCGGTCTCGGCTTTCAGCACGCCGCTCTGGGTGGGGCTGTACGGCCTGTTGCTATCCTCGGGCAAGGGCCTCGTCTGGTTCGCTCCGATCGTGTGGTTGGCGCCGCACGGTTGGGCCGCGATGCGCCGTACGCGCGCGCACTCGGACGAGCCGCGCCACGACGCGGCCCACGCTGCGGCCCGCGCAGCGCTCGCCGTGCTCCTCGTGGCGCTGGTCCAGTTCGGCACATTCCAACACTGGGGCGGGGACGGTTCGTGGGGCCCGCGTTATCTCGTGCCCCTGCTGCCCCTTTTCGCGCTGGCGGTGGCCTTTGCGCTCGAGGGCGCGTCGCGCGCGCGCAAGCGCGTGGCGTGGGCGCTGGCCGTGGCGGGGCTGCTCGTGCAACTGGGGGGCGTCGGAATCTACTTTGGCGCGCAGATGCGAGTGGCCGGTGATTATCCCTACGCGCTCGCGCTGGAAGATCCTCACTTCATGGAGGCGAGCCACTTCGATCCGCGCTTCACCCCGATCGCGGGGCATTGGCGCATGCTGATGGACAACGGCCTCGCGCATCTTCGTGGCGACGCTCCCGTGCTGGGCCAGGGCGGCGCTGTGGATCCGCGGCTCGGCATCTCGGCGGGGGACCAACAAGCGCTGCTGCGTGCCATCGATCTGTGGTGGTGTTACGCCGGTTATGCGGGCATCCCACGCGCGCCGCTCGTGCTTGCGGTCGTCGCATTGATCGGAGCTTCATTCTGGGCGGCAGCGCGAGTCGTACGCTCGGCCAGGGAGGAACGCGCAGCGTGAGGATGCTGGCGGTCGTGGTGCTGAGTTGGAACGGCGTGCAACTCACGCGCGAGACGCTGGATTCGCTCGCGCGTTGTGCCGTGCCCCAAGGTTGGCGCGCGCAGGTGATCGTCGTGGACAACGCCAGCAGCGACGGCTCTCCCGCAGCGATTGCGGCGGAGTATCCCTCGGTGGAGCTCATCGCCCTGCCCGAGAACCGCCGTTTCGCCGGGGGCAACAACATCGGGATCGAACGCGCGCTGGCCGCTGGCGCGGACGCGGTGATGCTCTTGAACAACGATGTCCAAGCGGATCCTGCGCTGTATGAGCGGCTACTGTTGGCGCTCCAGCAGGACCCCAGCGCTGGCGCAGCGGCGCCCCTCATCTACCATGGCGCGCCGAGCGATCTGATCTGGTACGCCGGGGGCATCTGCGAGCCCGCCTCGGCGCACACCGCGCACCGCGGGCTTCGCACTCGCGACCGTGGCCAGTATCGTTCGGTGGAAGCGACGGGGTACCTCACGGGCTGTTGCCTGCTCGCAACGCGGCAGGCGTGGGAAACGGTGGGCATGCTGGACGAGCGCTACTACATCTACGCCGAGGACGCCGACTGGTGCCTGCGCGCGCGTGCCGCAGGCTACCGCTTGCTGTTCGTGCCGACCGCCCGACTGTGGCACCAGGTCAGTGCGAGTTCGGGAGGTGGCTCGAACCCCTGGAAGATCTACCAAAGACTGCGCGCGAACTGGACCATGTGGTCACGCCACGCCACCGGCGTCGCCCGCGCGACCTGGGTGCCCGCATTCCTCCTGCAGCAGTGCATGCTCATGCTCTGGCTCGGGGCTCGGGGCCAGTGGAGGGGCGCAGTCGCTGTACCGCGGGCGATTCGCGATGCCCTTGCGGGTACGGACCCGGCGAGGGTGCGGTTGTGAACGCAGAGCCATTCGTGCGCCGACCCGCGATGGGACCGGGTGAACCGCCGGTGTTCCTGCGCGAGGTGATTGCAGCGCAACCCGAGGGCGCGCGCGTGCTGGATGCCGGCTGTGGTCCCAACTCGTGGCCCTACGAGCTGCGGCCAGATCTGCGCATCACCGGTTTCGATATCAAGTTCCCGCCGGGACCGCCCACGCGATCGCGCACCGTGCAGGTGTTCCGCGCCGACCTGGCGCGCCTGCCCGTCGTGAGCGGACACTTCGACCTCACCGTGTGCCACTATGTGCTCGAGCATGTCAGCGAACTGGAATCCTGCTGCGACGAGTTGGTGCGCGTGACCCGGCAAGGCGGCACGCTCTACCTATCGGTGCCGCGCGCCGCGGCGTTCGACGATCGGCTCTACCGTTTCGCCGGCTATTTCGCCAAGTATGCCCTGCTCAAATGGAGGAAGCGGCTGGAGCATCAACAGCGCTTCGATCTCCCTGGACTGCTGGACCGTTTCGCACGACGCGGCATGGAATTGAGCGCGCATGCGTTCGTTGCCGCCGGCTTCTCGTGGATGAACGACCCGCGCACCAAGCCGCTCCAAGGCGCGTTCACTGACGGGCTCGCAGCGTTGCATCGGCATACGGGAGTGGATCTGGCGCGTGATGCGAACTTCGTGCTCACCTTCACCAAGACCGGGCTTGTGCGTCCGACCAAGAGTCCGCTTCCGGGTGCGCGGCGGATCACGCATGTGTGTCGCGAGTGCGGCGAGCACGCCATCGTCGAGCCCACGCCACCGTGGCCCACGCGCTGGAGTTGCCCTTGGTGCGGCGAGCCCAACCCGTTCGGACGCCCCCGATGAGAGTGCTGCATGCGCCCAGCGAGATCGCGGGTCAGACCAGCATCCTCTCCCGCGCGCTGCGCGATCTGGGCGTCGAGGCTTGGAGCCTGGCGACCAATCCCACGTTCGCCCAATATGCCGTGGACGAGATGCAGTCCTTCGACGACCTGGGCGCGCTGCCGCGCTACATGGGTTATGCCGGGAACCTGCTGCGCCACGCGGGCAAGTGGGATGTCTTCCATTTCCACTTCGGTCGGACACTGGTTCCACCACACAATCCGGACGCGCCGCTCTATCACTTGTTGGGTAAGAAGGTCGTGTACCACTACCACGGGTGTGATGTGCGGAACCGCGCCCACATGTTGGCCACGCACGCGCGTTCCACCTGCACCGAGTGCGACCCGTTCTGCCTGCCGCAACGCCAGAAGCGGATTCTTGTCGAAGCGAAGCGGTACGCGGACGCCGAACTCGTGAGCACGCCGGACCTGCTGGAGTCCGCGCCGAACGCGCAACACCTGCCGGTCGCGGCCTGGCTGGCTGATTACGCCATCCTGCCCGTGCGCGAGGTGCCACGCCGGGTGTTGCACGCCCCGACGAACCGATTGATCAAAGGCACTCGCTTCGTGGAGGCCGCGTTCGCGCAGTTGCGGCCGCGCTTTCCGGGAGTGGAGTTCCTCACCGTCGAGAAGCGGCCATGGAAGGAGTTGCAGGGCTTGTTGGCGGAATGCGACCTGTTCGTGGACCAGACACTGATGGGTTGGTATGGCATGGTGGGAGTGGAGGCGATGGCCATGGGAAAGCCCGTGCTGTCGTACATCCGCGACGATTTCGAGACCCGGTTGCACGATTGCCCGATCGTGCGCACTTCGAGTGAGACCCTTGCGGAGGACCTCGCCGCGCTGCTTGGCAATGCGCCGCTTCGCCGCGAGTTGTCGGGCGCGAGCCGGGACTATGTCGAGCGCGAGCATGATGCGCACCAGATCGCCCAGCGGTTGCTCGAGTTATATCGCTCGCTCGGGGCCGCGTGAGCGTCCGCGATCATCTGAAGCGCCTCTCGAGCGACTCGCTCGTGTACGGCGTAGGGGCGGTGCTGGGGCGTGCGGTCAACTTGCTGCTCGTGCCGGTGCTCGCACGGGTGCTCCTCAAGCAACAGTTCGGCGTCGCCGACCTGGTGATGTCCTATTCGCAGAGCGTGCTGCTGGTGCTGGTGTTCGGCATGGATGGGGCCCTGGCGCGCTTCTTCTACCAACAGACCGACCGCGACGCGCGCATCCGCATGGTGTCGTCCTCGTTCGTGTTCCGCCTGATCACCGGCGGTACGCTCGCGGTGTTACTTGCCATCGTGGCGGATCCGCTCGCCGAGCGTCTGTTGGGCGGAGTCGTCTATGCCAAGTACCTGCGGCTGGGTGCAGTCACCTTGCCGTTCACGCTGTTCTGTTTGTTCGCCAACGATGTGCTGCGGGTCACTTTCCAACCGTGGAAGTTCGTCACGCTGAACATCACGCAGACCCTGCTCGTGGGCGGGATCACGCTCTACCTGGTGTTGCACGAGCATCTCGGTGTCGCGGGCGCGCTCTATGGCAAGCTGGTGGGCGATGCGGCCACCGCGGCACTGGGTGTCGTGTTATGTCGTCATAACCTCCAGCCTCGCTTCAGTCGCACCCTGCTGGCTCAGATGCTCCGGTACGGGCTGCCACTCGTCCCGGTCTCCCTTGCCTACGGAGTCATCGGTTCGGTCGATCGATACTTCCTGCAGCGCTCCGGCTCCCTCGATGATGTGGGCACCTATGCCATCGCCATGAAGTTCTTCACCGTGGTGACCATGGGGATCTCGGCATTCCAACTGGCGTTCGGTCCATTCGCGTTCGCGCGAGCGCAGGATCCTGATGCGCCCAAGTTGTTCGCCCGCGTCCTGGCGCTCTATGTGGCGATCGCTTCCATGGGGGCTCTCGTCGTGGGTCTTGCGGCACCCGTGGTCATTGAGATCCTGGCGGGCAAGGGCTATGCCGATGCCGCTCGACCGGCGCTATGGCTGGCCTTTGCGGCGGTTGCACAAGGTGCTTACTATGTGACCGCGCTGGGCATCACCCTTTCGCTTCGAACTTCGCTGCTCGGCTGGACCGCCGGTGGCGCGGCACTGGTCGCGGTCATGGGGAATGGGATCCTCACGCCACGCTTCGGTGCCGAGGGCGCGGCATTCGCCACATTCCTGGCGTACACCGCGTCGGCCGTCCTGGCGTATGGGATCTCCCAGCGCGTATGGCCCATGCCGTATCGAGGTGCGAAGCTCGCGGCACTGTTCGCGAGCGCGGTTGCGCTGGGGGTGGTCGTCGTGCGGGTCGCACCGATGGGATGGAGTGGCCAGGCGATGCGTCTGGCCGCGGCGGTGGGTTTCGCGGTGGTCGCGTGGCGATTCGAGATCTGGAAGGACCGTGGCGCGGTGAGGCATGGCCCCGCAGCGCCCTTGAGGTAGGACTCACCGGAGGCAGGATCCACCATGTGCGGGATCGCGGGACTCTACGCTTCACAGGGACGTGCCGACCTGGGCCGGTTGCACCACATGGGCCAGCAGTTGCGGCACCGGGGCCCCGATGACGAGGGCATGGTGCTCATCGACCCCCGTGCAGGCCAGTCCTTCACGCACGGCGGCGCCGATACCCCCGCCGATGTGTTCGCCTCGGGGCTGCCCTACGCGCCCGGCAGGGGACGAGGCGATCAGACCCAGGCTCTGTATGGGCTGGGGCTCGTCCACCGTCGACTCGCGATCGTCGATCTCAAGGCTTCCGGGCATCAGCCCATGTCCGACGCCGAGGGTCGCCACTGGATCGTCTTCAATGGCGAGGTGTACAACCACATCGAGCTGCGCGAAGAGTTGAGCGCGATGGGCCACCGGTTCGTGAGTACCTCCGATACCGAGGTGCTCCTCGCCGCTTACAAGCAGTGGGGGGCCGACTGCCTGCAGCGATTCAACGGCATGTTCGCGCTCGCCATCTGGGACGCCGACGCCAAACGCTTGTTCTGCGCGCGGGATCGGCTGGGCGTGAAGCCGTTCTACTACCAGTTCGATGGGCAGAATCTGGCGTTCTCGAGTGAGCCCAAGGCGTTGGTGCTCACGCAGCCGCATCGGTTGTCCGCACATCTGCCGGCGATCCGGGACCTGCTCGCGCTGGACTGGGTCGATCACGGCTCGCGCACTTTCTTCGAGGGGTTGTGGCAGCTACCCGCGGGTCACTTCCTCACCATGAGCGCCGACGGCCTGGCGGTGAAGCGGTGGTGGGCGCTGGACGAGAAGCGCTACGCCAGCGGCGCGCCAGCCGACTTCGCGGCGGAGTATGCCGCGCTGTTCACGGATTCCGTCCAGTTGCGCCTGCGCGCCGATGTCGAGGTGGGAACCTGCCTCTCGGGCGGGCTCGACTCGACCGCCGTGATCACTACCGCGAGCAAGTTGGCGAACAGGAGTCTGCACGCGTTCTCCGCCGCCTACGATGAAGGGCCTGCGTTCGATGAGCGCCCCTACATCCGGGCCGCCGTCGAGGCGAGCGGGGCCACCTCGCACATCGTCGTCCCCGATGGCTCCGACTTCTGGAAGGTCTTCGACGGACTCGCGCTCACGCAGGATGAGCCCACCGCTGGCCCCGGTGTGTACTCGCAGTGGAAGGTGATGCAGCTGGCACACGCCAAGGGACTGAAAGTCCTGCTCGACGGTCAGGGCGGCGACGAGACGCTCGCCGGATACTTCCGCTACTTGCCCACGCGGTTGCGCGACCATGTCCGCAATGGCGAGTGGGGCGCGTTCGTATCGCTGTGGGGCTCCGTCTCGGATCGCCTGGGATTCGCCACCACGCTGTTGCACACCTTCGAGCCATGGTTGCCCACTGCCCTCGTGCACGCGCTGCGCAGTCAGTACGGTCAGGGCAAGGACCGGGTGTTGGGCTCTGCCCTGCGCGGGGTGGCGCCCGAGGCTCCGAAGCAGCCGCGCGGCTCCCGTTCGGCGCTCTGGCACCAGCTCGAGTTCGATACTCTGCACCGCCAGTTGCCGAGCCTGCTGCGGTACGAGGATCGCAACTCCATGGCGTTCGCGATCGAAACGCGTCTGCCGTTCCTGGACTACCGGCTGGTGGAGTATGCGTTCTCGCTGCCCGATTCACAGAAACTCGATGGCGTCACCACCAAGGCGATCCTCCGTCGCGCGCTGGGGGACCGGGTGCCCAAGAGCGTGCTCGATCGGCGTGACAAGATGGGCTTCGAGACGCCGACGGATCTGTGGCTGCGGGGCCGCTACGCCGGCGAGGTGCGCAAGCGACTCTCTCGCTCGGGGCCGTTCCAGGACTGGGTCGATGGCAAGGTGGTCGCGTCCGAACTCGACGAGTACCTGGCAGGGCGACGCAATATCGGGCTTCAGATCTGGCGGTGGCTCGCGCTCGAGAGCTGGTCGCAGCGCTTCATCGCCAAGGATGCGCGCGTCACCGAGCGCTCGGTGGCCGACAGTCCCAATGCCGGCCGACACTTGGGTTATGTGGCGGCGGTGAACCGCTTCGAGGATGAGGTCGAGGCGGGAGTGACCGCGGGCTAGGGCCCGCCTGCGTGGACGTCCTCGTCCTTTCCGAGGTCCGTTGGGGCTACTTCCGCACACGGAAGCAGTTCCTGCTTTCCCGCTTCCCGGCGGACTGGCGGGTGTTCTTCGCCCAGCCACCGGCAGCAGGGGCCGACGATCCATGGACCCCAAGGGTGGAGGGGCGCGTCACCTATTTCACCGTCCCCTTCCTCAAACCGGGCACCACGAGCGGCGTGTACAACCGGATGAGTGCCGCGGGAGCGGGGCGTGCGGCGATCGAGCTGGGGGCCGAGCTGTATTTGTCCCATATGCTCCGCAGGCTGGGAGTGGCCCGCGAGCCGGTGGTCCTGTGCTCCAACATCTATTGCCCCGGCCTGCTTTCGCGGCTTCCGAAGAAGCTGGTACTCTATGACTTCAACGACAGCCCATTCCAGTTCTCCGCGACCCCGCCGTGGGCCCGTGCATACTGGCCACGCACGCTCCGTCAGGCACAGGCGGTGTTCGTGGTCTCGGAGTACTACCGCCGCCAGCTTGCCAAGGAGACCGACCGGCCCTTGATCCTCCTCGGGAACGGAGTCGAGACCGCGCATTTCGAGGCTCCACGGGCGGTGCCCGCCGACCTCGAGCGCCTGCCGCGCCCGCGCATCGGGTATGTGGGGCTGCTGTCGCATTTCCTCGATTTCGAGTTGCTCGAAGCGCTCCGGCGGAACCGGCGGGGGGGGACGGTGGTACTCATGGGGCCGGGTTCGCCCGCGACCGACGCGGCCGTGGCCGATTTTGGCGCTCGAGAGGGTGTCGCGGTGATGGGGCCGAGGCCGTATGCAGATGTGCCCGCTTACATGCAGGGGCTCGATGTTGGGGTGATCCCGTTCCGTGCCGCCGACCCGTTCGTCCAAGGAATCAATCCGAACAAGGTCTACCAGTACCTCGCCGCCGGCCTACCCGTCATCACCACCCCCGTGCTCGATCTTCAGGAAAGGTCCCCGGATCTTCTCTTCGCTACCACGCCTGATGCAGTGAGCCGTGCCCTGTCGGTGGTGCTGGATGCACCCTGCGACCCGGTGCGGCGTCGCGAACTCGCGCGTCCGCACGACTGGGACGTGCTGGCTTCGCGCATGGTGACCGAGATCGAGGCGCGCCTTCCCGCCGCCTGAGCCCTGAGAGACCGAGAGACGATGGCCGAGCCCAAAACGATGACTGCCAAGCGCGCTGCCGCCAAACCGCGCCCGTTCACGCTGACCGCTGCGTGGGCTGCGGCGCTGCTCGCGCTTCTCACGATCCTGCTGTTCCACGAGGTCTCGCTCGGCGGGCGCACATTCGTCTCGCCCGACGCTACGAACCCCGTTGGCTTCGTCCGTATCGGCGAACAGTCGCTGTGGCAGGACAAGGTCTATCCGCTTTGGAATCCCTTCGTGTTCCTCGGCATGCCGTCCTTTGGGAGCGGCGCGTACAACCCGCTCATCTATCCGCCCGACTGGCCGCTCGCGGTGCTCCAGAAGGTGCTTCCGCTGCCCGACATGACATGGATGCTGCTCTATTACTTCCTGGGCAGCGTGTTCATGTTCCTGCTCGCCCGCGAGTGGGGGGCGGGACCCGAGGGCGCGCTCCTTGGCGCTGTCGCATTCATGTTCCAGCCCAATCTGGTGGCCGTCGGCGCGCATGGCCATGGCAGCCAGTTGGTGGACTCCGCTTACCTGCCGCTCATGTTGTGGCTCGCCACGCGCTGGCTGCGCAAGGCGGACCTCACCTCGCTGGGATGGCTTGCGCTGGCGGGAGGATTCCAGTTCCTGCGCGGCCATGTGCAGATCTGCTTCTACACCTGGATGGCGATCGGGATCTACGCCGCGGTCGAGGTGGTGATGTCGGTCCGCGAGCCCAAGCAGCTCACCCCGCGCTTCGCGCGTGCCGTCGCGCTCGGCGCGGCAGCAGCGCTCGCGTTCGGTGTCGCAGGTGTCTACAACCTGCCGCTGCACGACTACGCGCAGTATTCCATCCGGGGCGGCGGAGATGCGGGCGGTGGCGCGGGGCTCAGCTATGCCACGGGCTGGTCCATGGCGCCGTACGAGTTGCCCGCAACGATCTTCGCGAACTGGGTGGGATTCGGCGGCGCGACCTACTGGGGCGGGATGCCGTTCACGGATTATCCCAATGCCTATCTCGGCATCGTCGTGGTGCTGCTCGCGCTGCCTGCGCTGTTCCTGGGCGGCGCCCCACGCGTCTTCGCATGGGTGCTCGGGGTATTCGCGCTGCTCGTGTCGTTCGGCAGCCATTTCCCGCTGTACGGATTCCTGTACGAACACCTGCCCATGTTCAACAAGCTGCGCATCCCGGTCATGATCATCATCCTGTTCCAACTCGCGATGGCGCTGTTCGCGGCGTGGGGTTGGACCGCGGTGCTGCAATCCGCGGGCGAGGGCAAGCCGCGCGCGAAGCGGGACGGCCGCCTGTTGTTCGGCGCTGCCGCCGTGCTGGTGCTGATCGGGCTGATGGTGGCCATGGGCGGCGAGGGGTTGCGTGCGTGGTATGTGAGGCTGGCGTTGTCGCTCAAGCCGCAGTACACCGCGGAGGCTGGCAACTTCGCGTTCCAGGCCTTCACGGGTGACGCGTTGCGCGCGGTGGGGCTCGGGTTGCTCGTCCTGGCGTTGGTATGGGCGGTGCAGCGCCGCAAGCTCGGCGCCTCACTCGCAAGCGTTGGGTTGTTGGCGCTGCTGCTGTTCGACATCTGGCCGGTGTCCAGTCAGGTCATGGCTCCCACCATCGGGGACACGGTCGTCAGGAGCCTCGATCAAGGACGCGATGATGTCGTGCAGTTCCTGGAGAAGCAGGGGCCATGGGGTTCATTCCGGGTGCTGTACCCGCAGCTGAACGACAATCGCCTGGCGGGTTTCGGCATCGCGCATCTTGGCGGATACCACGCAGCCAAGCCGCAGCTCTATCAGGACCTCGTCCCCGCGGGCGCTGGCATCATCATGGACCCACGCCTGTGGTCACTGCTCAATGTGCGCTACCTGGTCCTCGCACAGGCGGTCTCGCCGGAACAGTTCGGGCAGATGCTCGGGCCCTTGGCGGGATCCTTCCGTCCTGTATTCGCCGGCTCCGGCGGCGGTGTGTACGAGTTCATCGCGGGCCAGCCACGGGCCACACTCGTGGACGCCTACGGGGTGGTGCCCGATACGGGGCGGGTGGCGATCGACTCGATCCTGGCGGGAGCGCATGATCCGGCCAAGTTCACTTGGCTCACGCACGACCCGGGTGTGAAGTTGGGGCCGATCACCGGCAGCGCCGTCGAGATCACGCACTACAAACTGCATGAGGTCGATGTGAAGGTGGCATCGCCGGGGCCCGCGATCCTGCGTCTGGCGGACATGTATTACCCTGATTGGCAGGCCACCATCGACGGCAAGCCGGCCGAGATCCTGCGCGCCGACCACGCACTGCGGGCGGTTGTGGTTCCCGCGGGGCAACACACGGTCTCGTTCCGATTCGTGAGCGCGGCGTTCCGCAATGGACTACTGCTCTCGCTGGTCTCGGTGGCATTGGCGCTGGCATTGCTTCTGGCCGGCTGGTTGCGCGGACGCCGTCAGGCGATGCCCGCCACGGCCGAGGCTGCTTGATGGATAAGCTGGTCATTGTTCCCACCTACAACGAGATCGAGAACATCGACGAGTTGCTCACGAAGCTCATGGCGTTGCCGTTCGGGCTTCATGTGCTCATCGTGGACGACGGCTCGCCCGATGGGACCGCGGCGGTCGTGAAGCGCCGCATGGTGGACGAGCAGCGGATCCACCTGCTTGAACGCCCGGGCAAGATGGGGCTGGGCTCGGCTTACCGCGTGGGCTTCCGCTATGCGCTCGATCACGGCGCCGAGTACATCTTCGAGATGGACGCCGATTTCTCGCACGACCCGGCGGCGATCGGGGAATTCCTCAAGGCCGCCGAGGAAGCCGACATCGTCGTGGGTTCCCGGTACCTGCACGGCGTCACCGTGGTGAATTGGCCGCTCAGCCGCTTGATCCTGTCGTATTCTGCCAATGTCTATTCCCGCGTCATCACGGGGCTTCCGCTCATGGACGCAACTGGGGGATTCAAGTGCTTCCGTCGGCGTGCACTCCAAGGCATCTCGCTCGATAAAGTGCAGTCCGAGGGGTACTCCTTCCAGATCGAGATGTCGTTCCGCTGCTGGAAGCGCGGGTTTCGGATCAAGGAGATCCCCATCATCTTCGTGGATCGTCGCGCGGGAGTTTCCAAGATGAACACGAAGATCATCTGGGAAGCCGCGCGGATGGTCTGGAAATTGCGGTTCCTCGATCTGTTGGGCCGACTGGAGTAGCTCGCATGACGCCTCAACGCCTGGCTGGACTCGTCCTGCTGTTCGTCTCTCTCCTGAGTTCTGCGTCGATTCCCACCGCGCAGGCGTCCGGGGCTTGGCAGACCTACCTGCGCATGTACACCTGCACGGACCTCATCGCCATGCGCGACACCGTCTGGATCGCCACCGGCGAGGCCGGCCTGCTGCGGTATCTGCGATCGGCCGATCGGTTCGAGTCGTACTCGCGTGAACCGGGTGGCCTTGCGAGCAATAGCCTCACGGCGTTGGCCTATGATCGCTCGGGACGACTCTGGGTTGGAACGCCCGGCAAGGGCGTGAGCCGGCTGGCGAAGGATCTCAACACCTGGGACCTGGTGAATGCGTTCGACGGCCTGCCCTCCGACAGCGTCACGGTGCTCGAAGCGGACGGTGACACGATGTGGATAGGCACCACGCGCGGGATCGCGCTGTGGAATGGCCGGGAGATCGCGGGGGCGGTGCCCGATCTGGGAACGCCTTCGCCGTTCTCGAGCAACGACGTCAAGGGCATCGTGGTTTCGGGGGATACCCTGTTCGTCGCGGTCTCGGATGGCATCTACCTTTCCCGACTCTCGACCTCGCTCGCGGTCTGGACGCAGGTGAACACCGGGCTCTTCGGATTGAATGTGGGCGGGCTCGCCTCGGATGGGAAGGATGTCTTCGCCGTCGCCAATGGTGCGACGCACCGGTGGAACCGTTCCGCCGGGCAATGGACCGTGGCGTCCGGCAATGGATCGGTGAAAAAGCTCCGCGACGATTTCGGCCGTGTGTTGAGCCTCTCATCCCTGGGCGTCTATGAATGGGTGGTCAACGGATGGGGCGCGGTTGGCGGTTCTCCCTTGGCCGACAATGAGACGGACGGTGGGGCCGAGATGACCGTCGACATCACCAATCACGCGTTCGCGTCCCAGTCGGGTCTGCTCTGGGAGCAGGTGAGCCCGACATGGATCAAGCGCCGTCCGCCCGGTCCCGTGGGGAACGACATCACGAATGTGCTGGCCACGGCGAGCGGCACCTATGTGTGCACGCTGCAGGAGGGATTCGGGCGAATCCGCGACGGCGCATGGCGCAACTGGTACGGCTCCGACCCAGTCGTGTTCAACGACAGCACGTTCATCAACTCGAATTTCACATTCTCCCTGGTCGAGGATCGCCAGGGACGGAAATGGGTGGGCAGTTGGGATCGCGCCATGGAGCGGTTCGATGACTCGGTGTCGCCCCCGGTGTTCGAACATCTGTTCCCGACCCCGTGGGCGGTGGACACGCTTCGCAGGCACACTTTTGGTTGGGCCACGACGGTCGATGATTCCGGCTATGTGTACATCGGCTTCGACACTCCTGATCGTGGTGCGCTCGAGCCCGTCGGGATCGATGTGTACGCACCCGATGGGACGCTGCGGATCAACTGGAAGACCAATAACGCGTCCCTGGGCGACAATCAGGTGCGGGCGCTGGCGGTGGATAAGAACGGGGTCATGTGGGTGGGCTTCCCCGGAGTGGGAGTGCGCACGGCATCGCTGTCCCCGGGTCGAACCCGACTTCCGAACTTCCTTCCGATCAACTCCACGACGAACCTGGACATCTTCGGCATCGCCGCTCACGGCGATTCGATGTGGGTGCTGACCACCAGCAACCTGTTGCGCTTCCGGACGGGAACCAAGTCCTTGGCCAGTACTCTCGAGATTCCTGCCGGCCCGGCGCCGCGAGGCGCGGTGCGGCCGATCGATGTCGGCCCGGATGGTTCGGTGTGGGTCGGCACCGTCGATGGCGTCCGGCGCTACACGCCGGGCGGCGCGACGGAGGACTTCCGGGTCGAGAACTCGCCGCTCGCGAACACGGAGGTGCGCGCGGTTTCGATCGACAAGGCCACCGGCGTGGCATGGTTCGGCACCGCGTCGGGCATGAACCGCTATGACCCCGCGTATGTCGTGCCCGTGCCGCCGCAGCTGCCGCGGCTGTCATTCCGTGTCTATCCCAATCCTGCGTGGCTCACGGGGGCGGGGATCGAGTTGCGCATCCAGGGCAACACGACCGCGTACAGCGGCGAGATCCATGATCTGACCGGCCGGGTGTTGCGACGCTTCTCTGCAAATGGCAATGATCGCGTGGTCTGGGACGGCCGCGATGACCAAGGCGGTCAGGTCCCCGCAGGCGTGTATTTCGTGCATGCGCGCGGCGGCGGCCGGGAGTCGACCGCTCGCGTGGTGGTGTTGCGCTAGGTGTCCAACCTGGCCGCACGCTGGACGGATCGCGCCCCGGCCGCGTGGGGCACGCTGCTGGCCGAGGATCACACAGCATCGCCTTCGCACCGCCCCGAGCTCTGGGAGGCGTTCCTTGCGGCGCAACCCGGGTACACCTTGCGAGTGGCGCTGGTCGAGGAGCAGGGGGAACTGATCGGCGGCGCCCCAGTGTTGGTCGAACGCCGGGGCGGGCTGCACTGGTTGCACGCCCTGCCCATGCTCCTGCCGGCGCCACCGATCGCAAAGCCCGGGCGGCGGGCGGAGGTCGACGCGGCGGTGGGCGCGGCATTCGCTGAGCTGGCGGTGAGCACACGCGCCGTCGGCGGCGAGTGGTCCTTGTACCGTCCGGCAGGTGCGACTGTCCCGGCGGATGTGATCGCCGGGGTGAGCGGCGAGACGCGCATGCTCGAGGCCGCCATGGTGGAGCTGGATCAGGGACTCGACGGTGCGCATCGGCGGATGGATCGCAAGCAGCGCCAGAGTCTGCGCGACACACACGCGCGCGGGTACCAGTTCGCAGAGGAACCCGCGGGGCTCGAGGAAGCCTATGCGTTGCATGTGGGGCAGGGTCGCCAGTGGCGCGGGCATCGCGCACTGCCGCTCGAACTCTCACGACGGCTCCTTGCCTTGGGCGCCCCGCCGGTTGCGCGATTGTTCACATTGCGCGCAGCGAGCGGACTCGAGAGCGCGGCGCTCGCGCTCGATGGCCCGCATGAGACCTTCGTATGGTGGAGCGGGACGCATGCCGTGGGTCGTCGACACGGGGCATTCCCGTTGTTGCTGTGGAGCATCGTGGAATGGGCGGCAGGGCAGGGACGACTCCGCGTGAATCTGGGCGCGAGCACCGGGCTGTCGCTGGTTTCCTCGTTCAAACGCTCCTTCGGCGCAACGGGAGTGCGCTATCCGGTCCGTTGGCTCGACGCGCAGAACGCCCCGACGCCCGCGCGGGCGCTTGCATGGTTGCAGGCGAGGTTGCGCGCCAGTCGGCCGCGCGGGGACGCAGCGTGAGAATCGCCACGCTGTCCAATGCTGCGGTGGTGCACACGGTCCGGTGGGTCGAGCATCTGAGATCGCGTGGCCACGAAGTGCAGGTGTATTCGCTCGAGCAGGGGCCTGCCGAACTGGGCGCGATCGCCCTGCCCGCGCTTCCGCTGCCGGGATGGTTGCGCTATCCCCTTGCGGTCCCGGCTCTGGCAAGAGCGCTCGAGGAGTTCCGCCCGGACCTCATCGATGCGCACTTCGTTCCCAACTACGG
>JANLOU010000530.1:0-7404 GCA_031366735.1 Candidatus Eiseniibacteriota bacterium | reverse complement strand
GCCGTCCTCGGGTGGCAGCAGCGGTGGTTTCCGCGATCGCGCGCCGCGGCCGTCCTCGGGCAGCGGGTATGGCGACCGTGGTCCGCGTCCGTCATCGGGCGGCAGCTACGGCGACCGGGGTCCGCGTCCATCCTCGGGTGGCAGCAGCGGTGGTTACCGCGATCGCGCGCCGCGGCCTCAGTCGAGCGGCGGCTACGGCGATCGTGGTCCGCGCCCGACCGGTGGCGGCGGATTCCGCGATCGTGGCGCGCGTCCGGCAACGGGTTCGTCGTCCTATCGCGACCGCGCTCCGCGACCGCGCTTCGATGAGTCCCAGGGTCAGGCGGGAGCAGTCAATCGTTCGCGCCCGGCCTATGACGACACGGCTTCCAGCCCCTTCAAGAACAAGGGCGTGCGCTGGCGGCGCGATGGCAAACCCTCGGTGATGCCGTGGCAGAAGCCGGGTGCGCCGCATCCGTCGCTCGAGGATCCGCATGGCGCACCGATGCCGAGCGATCCGCGTGAGGCGGCGCTGCGCATCCTGCAGGCCGTGGACACACGCAGCGCATTCAGCGATCGCCTGTTGGACTCCGCGCACAAGAACGGCGGCCCCGATCCGCGCGATCGCGGCTTGCTGCACGAGTTGGTCAAGGGCACGCTCCGTTGGCGCGGCCGAGTCGATGCGGCGCTCGATGCGCGCGTGCACATCGGGCTGCAGAATGTGCAGCCGTGGATCCGCAACATCCTGCGGCTGGGCGCCTACCAGATCATGTTCCTCGACCGAGTTCCTGCACATGCCGCCGTGGATGAGTCGGTCAAGTTGGGGCACAAGTATGGCCACCCCGGCACCGCCGGGTTGGTCAACAGCGTGTTGCGCCGTTTGGCCGAGGAGAAGGACACGCTCGTCTTCCCCGAAGGCGACGATGCGCCGTCGTTGTCCATCTGGGGTTCGCATCCCGAGTGGATCGTGCAGCGCTGGCTCGACCGGTTCGGCGCCACGGATACGCGCGCACTATTGCTCGCGGACAATCGTCCCGTGCCCACCGGGCTGCGCGTGAACCGCTTGAAGTGCACGCGCGAGGAATTGGTCGCCAAGCTGGCCGAAGCCGGGATCGAGGGACGCCTGGGCGAACTCTCGCCCGATATCGTCTGGGTCGAGGGCACGGAATCCCCCGGCACGCTGGCGGTGTTCCAGCAGGGCTTGTGCACGGCGCAGGACGAGAGCGAAGCACTTGTCGCTCGCATCGTGGATCCGCAGCAGCACGAGCGCATCCTCGATCTGTGCGCCGCGCCGGGTGGCAAGAGCACGCACATGGCCGAGCTGATGGGAGACGAGGGCGAAGTGTGGGCGATGGAACGCGACGAGCATCGCGTCGCCTCGCTCGAGGCCACGCTCGCGCGGCTCGGCGAGCATGCCATTCATGTGGTGCATGGCGATGGGCGCACTTACGAGTTCCCCATGCCGTTCGACCGCGCGTTGGTGGATGCCCCGTGTTCGGGATTCGGGGTGTTGGGCCGGCGGGCCGATGCCCGTTGGCGCAAGGGCCCCGAGATATTCCTCGACCTGCCCGCCGTGCAGCTCGAGTTGCTCGAGTCGGCTGCTCGCCGGCTCATTCCGGGCGGCGTGCTGGTGTACAGCGTCTGCTCGTTCGAGCCCGAGGAGACGACCGCGGTGGTCGAGAAGTTCCTCGCCCAGAATGCGGACTTCAAGCTCGAGAGCGTTGCGGGTCTGGCGCCCGAGTCGGTTGTGACACCCGAGGGGTACATGCGCGTGCTGCCGAATCGCCATGGTTGTGACGGGGCGTTCGCGGCGAGGTTCAAGAAGGCGTGAGCGACGAGCCAGGCCCGGACGCGCGGGTGCCCGCGCCGGAGACTCCCGCCCTTGATCCAAGGGCGGGAGAAGCTCCGGCAGTGACCCGCCGTCGCCGCCTGCGCAATACGCTCTTGCTGTTGGGGGCGAGTGGGCTCGCCTTCGTGGTGGGTTTCGGATTGTTCAATGGGTTGGTGATGCCGCGCCTGATCCACGGCACCGGCGATGTGGAGGTGCCGGATCTGGCGAACCTCACCGTGGATCAGGCCGAAGCGGTGCTGCGACCAAGCGGGCTCACACTGTCGCGCGCGGGAGAGCGCTTCGATTCCTCGGCGCCGCGTGGATTCATCCTGTCGCAGGACCCGCCACCCGGGACACCGGTGCGTGGCCGCAAGCGTGTGCTTGTGATGGTGAGTCTGGGCGAGGAGTTCAGTTCGGTCCCCGAACTCTTTGGCGAATCGCGCCGGGGCGCGCAGTTGTTGCTGGAGCGCGCCGGCTTGCGTGCAGGCGGCATCACGCGCGCACCCAACGAGCAGGTTGGCGATGGCCTGATCGCCGGCTCGGACCCCCCGGCCGAGAGCGTGCTACCGCGCGGCACGCCGGTGGCGCTGTTGCTATCCACCGGGCCGGGAGCCGACTTGTTCGTAATGCCCGACCTGACCGGACGCGAGCTCGGCGGCGTGCGCCGGCAGCTCGAGGCGCTGGGGTTTCGCGTGATCACCCCGCCTGCCGCACCAACCGTTGGGCCGATCCTGGCGCAGTCGCCCCCGGCCGGCTCGCGATTGACGCGCGAGATGCAGGTGGTGTTGCAGGCCACGGGGCGTGTCATTCGCTGACGCTGTGCAGGCGCGTGATTGGCATGGGGCGAGGGCGCACGGTATGACCCCGGATGAAGCGATCACATGAAGCCACCGGCCTCGGGCTCAAGTCGGCAGAATCACCTTGGGCAATTGTTGCTGCACCCCGCCCGCGCCCCGGGCTAGACTCCGCCTCGGTGCCAAGCTGCTCATCCCTCCGGAGGTTCCATGCCCAGCCATGAACTCGAATCGTTTCTCGCCACGTGGTCCGCTGAAGCCAGGAAGACCGCGGATCTCATGCGTGCGTTGCCCCCGACCCAGTACGATTACCGCCCTGAGAAGGACTGGCGCTCGATCGGGGAGATGGCGTGGCATCTGGCCGAGGGCGACGGCTACATGTCCACCGCTGCGGTGCAGGGCAAGTTCGACTTCGATTCCAAGCCGGAAGGTCTCGAACGCCCCAGGACCATCGCCGAGCTGGCCCCTGCCTACGAGCGCGTGCACGCCGAGGCCATCGCAAGAGTGCGGACCCTGAAGCCCGAGGACATGGACCGTACGATGCCGGACTTCACCGGCGAACCCATCCGCATCGCGGATGTGCTGTGGCGTTATCTCCTGCACCACACCATCCATCACCGCGGACAACTCTCGCTCATGTGCCGTCTGGCGGGCGCCGCCCCTCCGGGCATGTACGGTCCGAACCGCGAGGAGACACAGGCGATGCAGGCGGCTCGCGCGAAGGGTTGAAGCTTGCCGCGGGCCCGTAGCCGGGCCCGCGGACCCCAACTGATGTCAGGCGCTCGCAGGACAGTCGAATGTCCCGCGCTCTGGAGGTACGCCGTGGCAGGTAACTGGACCACTCGGGCAGGCCAACTCGCGATCGGCCTCGCAGTTGTTGGCAGCCTCGCGGCCCTTATGAACGAGGCCCTCAGCTATCGCCGCTCAGGTGTCATCGATTGGGGACACGTCGCTCTGGCGATCGGCGTGCCGGTACTGATGTACGCGATCGTCAAGAGCAGCTCCAATCAGAAGCCATGACGCGGCGACCGGTTCGCACGCGCTCGGTCGCGAGTACCGATTGTTCCAGGGAAGGACTGATTCGTGCCCGGCAGAGGGAGCGAGTTCATGTACCTCAGGACCAGACTCATCGTCCTCACCGTTACGCCTGCTACACCAATCATCGGGGTATCTATCCCACGAACGACCGGTTACGCGGCCTCGCGGCCCATCGCCACTGTCGTCTCCGGGGTTGGGCGCGAACGGACGAACGCAGGCGATACCGCTTCGAGACGATCCGGCCCGCGGGATACCCGGATACGAACCTTCCGGCGCATGTGCATAGGCATGTCCTCGAGGTCGGGAGCTGCACCTACTCCGTCGAGGACATCCATGCGCACGGGATTCGATCCCGAGGTGATCACCTACTGGGATATGCGCGACCAGCGGGCGTGATGGTGGAGCCGGCGGTGGTGCCGGCTGGAGTATGAGAGGGCGGCTGCGGTCTGGTTCTTGACGACCTTTTACTCTGCCGCTGGGTCGAGTTATCGTCATGGCTGTCACATGAGCCCCCGCCCCCGGGAAGCTGGAGCTGGCGTGAAAGTGGGCGAATTGATCCGCCTTCTTGAGCAGGATGGGTGGATCCTCATTCGAACGAGGGGTAGTCACCGGCAGTTCGAGAACCGTGGCAAGCCAGGTAGGGTGACCGTGGCGGGAAAGCCAAGTCTTGATGTTCCTCCGGGTACCCTGAACTCGGTCCTGAAGCAGGCCGGTCTCAAGAAGCGAGAGGCGGGACAGTGATGCGATACAAAGTGGTTCTCGAGCGAGAAGCGAAGAGTTGGGGTGCACACGTACCTGATCTGCCCGGCTGTGTTGCCGTCGCTGAGTCGCGCGCAGAGGTGGTGGACCTGATCCAGGAGGCGGTGGCGCTTCACATCGAGGGGCTGCGTCAACAGGGATCTCCAGTTCCGACGCCCACATTTGAAGGTGAGATCATCGAGGTGGAAGCTGCCTGATTCGCCGTCGGCCATCTCGGTTCCACTCGCCTGGTTCCCAAGGCTTGCTCACGCTGGCCCGTATGCACGGAGCAAGTGGGAGCTCGTGGGTGATGTCGAGGGTTACTGCTTGGACACTCAGCTCTCGCCAAACGGACTTGCGTGGGTGATGCACTCAAGAAGGGGACGGGCGTGGAAATCGACCAAGCAGCCATCCGGTCCGCGACGTCTCATTCCACATGACGGACTGGCTCGGCGACTTGGTTAGGCTCATTCACTTCTACGAGCACCCCGAGAGCCTCTCTCGTGAGACCATTCTCCAACTGCTGATCGGATTTCTCGTGCATGTCCCCAATCGCCTCTAAGGCCAACTCACGTATGCTGCCGCATCGGTGGACGGTTTCGACGTGATCGTGGAACCGGAGGAAGGTGAGCTCACCGTTTTCACGTCGATTGGCATGCACGAGCATTTCGAGGGGCCTCCGGCTGAGGCGGTCCGGTTCGCCCTGGGGCTGACTCGGGACCTGCTCAGTCCCGACATGCGAGTTCGTGAACACCTCGCGGGAAAGCATCCATTCAAGTGGTCGTTGGAGCGGCTTCGCGGCGAGAAGTGGGTGGTCGAGTCGCGGATGGGTAGCTTCATCTGGAACGTCTTCGCTCGTCGGACGGAGCGGGCCTATCAGAATCATCAACTCCCAAGCCGCCTCGCGTCCGAGGCCGGAGCGACAGCATCGGCTTCGGGGAAGGACTGATTCACGGCCACGACGGCGACCTTACTTGCGCCCATCCCACGCCCCCGGCACGATGACCCCAAGAAGTCCACGCCCCAGCCCTTCGTCCGAGGTCGTCATGCCCGCCCAGTCGCCGATCATCGCTCCGAGCATCCTCTCCGCTGACTTCTCGCGTCTCGCCGAGGAACTCGCGATCGTCGATTCCGCGACCGACTGGGTGCACTGCGATGTGATGGATCATCACTTCGTGCCCAATCTCACATTCGGGCCGATTGTGGTCAGCGCGGTGCGCAAGCTCACCACAGCGTTCGTCGACGTGCACCTCATGATGGAACGCCCGTGGGTCATGGTCGATGAGTTCCGCAAGGCGGGCGCCGACATGATCACAGTGCACATCGAGGCCTGCCGCAATACCCGCGAGGTGCTGCGGCAGATCCGCGCCACGGGCGCCAAGGCGGGGCTGTCGCTCAAGCCGGGCACGCCCTACGCAGCGATCGCGCCGTACCTGCCGGATCTCGATCTATTGCTCGTGATGACGGTGGAGCCGGGCTTCGGCGGGCAGTTGTTCATGACCGACATGCTCGACAAGGTCACGGCCGCGCGCGAGGAACGCACCAAGAAGAAGCTGTCGTTCCTCATCGAGGTGGACGGGGGCATCGCTCCTGACACGGCAGCGCAGGCGCGCGCCGCGGGCGCGGATGTGTTCGTGGCCGGCCATGCGGTCTTCAAGGCGCCCGATCCCCGCGCCTCCCTCCAGGCGCTGCGGGCGGCCGTGGGAGGCTGAACCGGCCCTGCTGCCGGGGCCCATTCCCCGGCTGGCCGCCGCCTCCGGCCCTGTGGTAGGTTCCCCGCCTCGCAAAGCCGAAGGGATACCTTGTTCGAAGCGCTCACTGATCGGTTCCAGGGCATCATCCGCAACCTCACCGGGGCTGGACGGCTCACGCCGGACAACATCCGGGAGTCCATGCGCGATGTCCGCAGAGCGCTGCTCGAGGCGGATGTCCCCGTGGCGGTTGCGAAGGAGTTCGTCGCGAGGGTCGAAGCTCGTGCGGTCGGGGATGAAGTGCTCAAGCACCTCAAGCCCGGCCAGCAGGTCGTGGGATTGGTCCACGAAGAGCTCGTCAAAATGCTGGGCAATAGCCCGGTCACGCTCGCGGGGTCTCCACACCTGCCGACGGTGGTGCTGCTCGCGGGCCTGCAGGGCTCGGGCAAGACCACCTTCGCGGGAAAGTTGGCCAAGTGGTTGAAGGCGCGCGGCAAGCGGACCTTGCTGGTGAGCGCCGACATCTACCGGCCAGCAGCCATCGATCAGTTGGAACGCGTGGCCAGCCAGGCCGATGCTGGCTTCTGGCGCGCGAGTGAGGGCACCGACCCGCGGGATATCGCGGCGGGCGCTCTGGAACAGGCCCGGCAACGCGGATTCGATTTCTTGATCCTCGACACAGCCGGGCGGCTCCAGATCGACAAAGTGCTGATGACGGAGTTGCAGGACCTCAAGCGCATCGTGCGTGCGCATGTGGTCTATCTGGTGGTCGATGGCATGATCGGACAGGAATCGGTCCGGGTGGGACAGACCTTCGCCGAGCAGGTCGGCGTCGATGGTGTGATCCTCACGAAAATGGATGGAGACGCACGCGGCGGCGCCGCGCTCAGTCTCCGCCAGGTGACAGGCAAACCCATCCTGTTCCTGGGCGTCGGCGAGAAGCTCGACGGTCTCGAGGTCTTTGATGCCGAGCGCGTCGCAGGACGCATCCTCGGCATGGGTGATGTTGTGGGTCTGGTGGAGAAGGCGCAGCAGGCCGTCACGGCCGATGAAGCCGTGGCCATGGCCGACCGACTCAAGAAGTCGGATTTCACGCTCGACGACTTCCTCTCGCAGATCCGATCGGTGAAGAAGATGGGTCCTCTCGAGGACCTGCTCAAGATGATGCCCGGGGTCCCCAAGGATGCGCTCGCGCAGCTGGGTCCGGGTAAGGATGTCTTCAAGAAGCACGAAGCCATCCTGCTCAGCATGACTCCCAAAGAGCGCCGACTTCCTCGGGTGCTCGATGGGAGCCGCCGCAAACGGATCGCGGCGGGCAGCGGCACGGCGGTGA
>JANLOU010000460.1:0-11391 GCA_031366735.1 Candidatus Eiseniibacteriota bacterium | reverse complement strand
TTCGGCGGGGTGCGCGGTACCGGCAATGGACACCGCGAAGCCGGGCACACCATGTTGGACGCGTTCACGGAGTGGAAGAGCATCTACGTCGACTTCAGCGGCACGCTGCAGCGCGCGCAGATCGACAATAGTTAGTCGGACCACGGACGCCGGAGCGGCCGTTCCCTCGCCGGAACGCCTGCTCCGGTCCGCGGTTCCGCTCGCCTTGCCACACTGCGAGCGCTTCGGTAGCTTCCCGCCCACTCTGACGATCCCCCTGTCCATCCCTTCAAGCCCCACCCGAGGTAGTTCTGGCGCCTTAGGGGCGCGGGAGACCCCATGAATCTGCATGAATATCAGGGCAAAGAACTCTTCGCCCGCTACGGCCTGCCGGTCCTGCCGGGCCAGGTCGCGGGCACTCCCGAGGAGGCGCGCGAGATTGCGGCCTCGATCGGTGGGTTGGTCGTGATCAAGGCGCAGGTCCAGGTGGGTGGGCGCGGCAAGGCGGGCGGCGTGAAGCTGGCGAGCACGCCGCAGGAGGCCTTCGAGAAGGCGCGCGACATCCTGGCGTTGACGATCAAGGGCCATGTCGTGCGCAAGGTGCTGGTGGCACAGGCGGCCGACATCGCCAAGGAATACTACCTCTCGATCGTGATGGACCGGGAGAAGAAGGCCCCACTGATCATGCTCTCCTCCGAGGGCGGAGTCGAGATCGAAGAGGTGGCCAAGGTCGCGCCCGAGAAGATCATCAAGTACCACATTCCGCTCACGGGTCTGCGGCCCTACGAGGCGCGCAACCTCATGCTGCGGGTGTTCAGCGACTTCTCGCAGGCCCAACAGGCGGCGAGCATCCTGCTGAAGCTCTACCAGGTCTACATGGACGGCGACTGCTCGCTGGCCGAGATCAATCCGCTGGCGGTGACGCCCGAAGGTCGCGTCGTCGCGCTCGATGCGAAGGTCGTGCTCGACGACAATGCCGAGTTCCGTCACAAGGACTGGGCGAACTGGCGGGATCCCGAGGAGGAGACGCCGGGCCAGCGGTTGGCGCGGGAAAAGGGCCTCTCGTATGTGAAGCTCGAGGGCGATATCGGCTGCATCGTCAATGGCGCCGGTCTCGCCATGGCCACCATGGACTTGATCAAGCACTACGGCGGTGAGCCCGCCAACTTCCTCGATATCGGGGGCTCCTCGAATCCAGAGAAGGTCACCGCGGCGCTCAAGATCATCACCACGGACAGCCACTGCCGCGCGATCCTCTTCAATATCTTCGGCGGGATCACCCGCTGCGACGATGTTGCCAATGGCATCGTCACTTCGCTCAAGGAGTCGCCGCTGGGGGTGCCGCTCGTGATCCGCCTGACTGGCACCAACGAGGACAAGGCGCGCCGGATCCTGTCGGATTTCGGGCTGGGGGCCACGACCAGCATGGACGAAGCGGTCCAGATGGTGATCGCCAAGGCGCAGGAGGTGACCTCGTGAGCATCCTCATCGACAAGCACACACGGCTGATCGTGCAGGGGATCACGGGTCGCGATGGCGCGTTCCACACGCAACAGATGATCGCCTACGGCACCAAGGTCGTGGCGGGAGTGACCCCGGGCAAGGGCGGCGAGACCGTCCACGGTGTCCCGGTGTTCAACTCGGTGGCCGAGGCCATGGCCGCGACCAAAGCGAACACCTCGGTGATCTATGTGCCGGCCCCCTTTGCGGCCGATGCGATCCACGAGGCGGCCGACGCGGGCATTGCACTCATTGTCTGCATCACCGAGGGGGTCCCGGTCAATGACACGCTGGCGGCCTACCACAAGGTGCTCAACAAGCGCGGCGCGGACAACCCGCTCGGCCGGCCGCGCCTGATCGGTCCCAACTGCCCCGGGCTCATCACCCCGGGGCAAGCCAAGGTCGGCATCCTCCCGGGACACATCGTCACGCCGGGCCCCATTGGCGTGGTCTCCAAGAGCGGTACCCTCACCTATGAGGTGGTCAAGCAACTCACCGACCGCGGCATGGGGCAGACGACCTGCATCGGAATCGGCGGCGACCCCGTGATCGGCACCGACTTCATTGATGCGCTCACGCTGTTCGAGGCGGATCCCAGGACCGAGGCGATCGTGCTCATGGGTGAGATCGGTGGCAATGCCGAGGAACAGGCGGCGCTGTTCATCAAGCGCTATGTGACCAAGCCGGTCGTGGCGTTCGTGGCGGGTCAGACCGCCCCCCCGGGCAAGCGCATGGGGCACGCGGGAGCCATCATCTCGGGTGGAACGGGTACGGCAGCCGAGAAGATGGCGGCTTTCGAGGCGGCGGGCGTTCCGGTCGCGCGCATCCCCTCCGAGATCCCCGACCTGATCGCCGAACTGCTGCAGCGGCGCCGGGCACGCAGGAAGTCGGCGAGCAAGGCCGCGAAGAAAGTCGCCCGAGCGGCGCCCCGCAGCGCGGCCAAGCCGGTGCGCAAGGCTGCGCGTCCGGCAGCGCCGAAGAAGTCAGCGGCCCGTAAGGTTGTGAAGCAGGCGGCGCGTAAGAAGTAGCTCCGCAGCCGCAATGGGATATCATGCACACTCGACACGCGGACGGCGGCCAGCCTCTGGGTCCCCGCACCGCGACACACGCATCGTGCCCAGCGGAGCCCGCTGGGCAGTGAAGGAGAGCATCGTGGCGCTGGAACGCACCCTGTTCATCGTCAAGCCTGACGCGACCACACGGAACCTGGTGGGCAAGATCCTCGCGCATGTCGAGGAGAAGGGGTTCCGGCTGGTCGAGGCCCGCTATACCCGGCTCACGCGCGAGCAGTGCCAGGAGTTCTACGCCGAGCACAACGGCAAGGGATTCTTCAACGAACTCGTGGATTTCATGACTTCCGCCCCGGTCATGCTCTGCTGTGTGGAGCGTGAGAACGCGGTGGCGACCCTGCGCGAGACCATCGGCGCGACCGATCCGGCTGCGGCTGCCGAGGGCACCATCCGCAAGCTCTTTGCGGAGTCCAAGGGCCGCAACTCCGTCCATGCCTCGGACAGCCCGGCCTCGGCCGAGCGCGAGGTGAAGCTGTTCTTCGGCGTCGCAGCGCTCACCCACTGAGGCCCTTCGACCTGTGCTTTCTGCCGAGTTCGCTGAACAAGGGGCCGGGCCGGGGGTTTTTTCGGCCGCCTTGGCCGGGACAGGCCATGTCCGTTCCCCAAGGGTGGCAATCTGGACTCAAGACCTGCGCCTGTGCTAGCTTGCGGGCGTTTGGGGGGCTGGCCGTGGGTCGGCTTCTGACTTCATGAATGCATTCATCATCGATTTTGCCACCATCCGACCTTCCGAGGAAGGGGTGGAGGCTGAGGAACCGGCGCGTGAAGTCGGGCTCGAGGATCCGCAGTGGCGCGGCAATGTCCGCGGCTCCTTCCGGGTCGAGCGGTCCGGCGAGAGTGCGACGGTGCGCGGAACGGTATCGTGCCTGGTCCATGTCGAGTGCGCGCGTTGCCTGCGTGAGCTTGACCGGATGCTGGTGGCACCGATCACCGTACTGGCGGAACGGAGCGGAACGTCGTCCAAGCAAGAGCAGAAAGAGCTCGAGCGCGGCGATCACATGTTGTTCCACGACGGGCGGCGGCTCGACCTGCGCGATTCAGCGCGGGAAGCGTTGTTGCTCGAGTTGCCCATCTCTCCCTATTGTCGGGAGGATTGCCCGGGACTTTGCCCGAGATGTGGCGCCGATCTGAATGACGGCCCCTGCGCATGCGCAGGCCGTGAGTGAACGGCGTCTCAGGCTGAGTCAACGGTAGGAGGTCAGTACCATGGCAGTTCCCAAGCGGCGGCACTCATCGACGCGTGGCAAGAAGCGTCGAACCCATTGGAAGCTTCGCAAGCCGGGCACGAACCTGTGCAGCCACTGCGGAGCACCGCGTCAGCCGCACCGGATCTGTCCGGCCTGCGGCTTCTACCATGGCGAGGAGATCGTCGCGCCGCGCGAGGAGTAGCGGCCCGATCCCCACGCCATCATGGCTCCCATCCCGCGCATCGGTATCGATGCCATGGGAGGCGACTTCGGCCCTCTTCCCGTGGCCGAGGGCGCGGCGCTCGCCCTGCGCGAGTGGCCCGGACGCTTCCAGCTGTCGCTCGTCGGTGACGAGGGCCAGATCCGCTCCGCACTCGACCGCTTCCATGTTCCCCATGGGGCGGTCGAGGTCGTGCATGCCTCCGAGACCGTCGACATGGCCGCCAAGGCCGTGGCATCGGCGCGTCGCTCGAACACCTCGCTCGGAGTGCTCACGCAACTGCACAAGGACCGCAAGGTCGATGCCATCTTCAGCGCCGGCAACACCGGCGCGGTCATGACCACGGCGCTGCTCGGGCTGGGTCGCATGAAGGGTGTGGCTCGGCCTGCGCTGGCAGCAGTGTTTCCCAGCGTCGGTGGACATACGGTGGTGCTGGATGTAGGTGCCAACGCCGAAGTGAAGGCCAGCTACCTGGTCCAGTTCGCCCACATGGGCGCGGTCTACGCCCGTTATCTGCTCGGTGTGCAGAACCCGCGCGTCGGGCTGCTGTCGATCGGCGAAGAGGAGAGCAAGGGCAACGCGCTGGTGCTCGAGGCGTTCCCCTTGCTCAAGCAGGCGCAGCACCTGAACTTCATCGGCAATGTCGAAGGCCGCGATCTCTTCAAGGACACCGTCGATGTCGTGGTCACCGACGGCTTCACCGGCAATGTCGTGCTCAAGACCGCCGAGAGCGCCGAGCGTTTCATGCGCGAGTCGCTCAAGGCTCATGTCAAGAACGACCCACTCGCGCTGCTCGGGGCGTTCCTGATGCGGCCCGCCATGAAGCGCCTCAAGGTCCAACTCGACTGGGAGGAGCAGGGTGCCGCCCCGTTGCTCGGGGTGAATGGGGTCTGCTTCATCGGACATGGATCCAGCCGGTCGCGGGCATTCCGCAGCGCGATCGGCACGCTCTCGACTTTCGTCGAGCAGAACGTCAACGAACACATCCTCGAGGAGCTCGCCGCTGCCCATGTCACCGCAGCCTAGCGCCATCCGGGGCGTCACGATCACCGGTACGGGCATGTATGTGCCCGAGCGGGTGATGACGAACTTCGACCTTGCCAAGCTCGTCGATACGAACGACGCGTGGGTGGTCGAGCGCACCGGGATCCGCGAGCGACGCATCGCAGCGCCGGAGCAGGCGTCGTCCGACCTGGCGCTGATCGCTTGCCAACGCGCGCTCGAGATGGCCAAGGTGGATCCCAAGGATGTGGATCAGATCATCCTGGCCACCACCACGCCGGATCGCATTCTGCCTTCGTGCGGCTGCACCCTGCAGCACAAGCTCGGCGCGACGCGTGCCGCGGCTTACGATGTGTTCGCGGCTTGCACGGGGTTCGTCTACGGCATGGGGATGGCGCGCGGCTTGATCGGCGCGGGCGTCGCGGACACGGTCCTGGTGGTGGGTGTCGAGACGCTGTCGCGCATCGTGGACTATCGCGATCGCAATACTTGCGTGCTGTTCGGGGATGGCGCGGGCGCGGCGGTGTTCCAAGCCTGCGCGCCGGGCGACGGCATCCACGCGATCGATATGCACAGTGACGGCGAGTTGGGCGAGGTGCTCGAGGTGCCGGCGGGGATTTCGCGCAATCCTGCCAATGCCGGCACGGTCGAGGCTCGCGAGCATTTCATCCGGATGCAGGGCAAGAAGCTGTTCCCATTCGCGGTGCGGAGCATGGAGGACAGCGTGCGCAGATGTTGCGATTCGGCGGGCTGGTCCCCGGCGGATCTCGACCTGATGATCCCGCATCAGGCCAATCTGCGGATCATCGAGGCGATCCGCGAGCGGCTCGCGCTGCCCGCGGACAAGGTCTATGTGAACATCGACCGCTTCGGCAACACCTCTTCGGCCTCGATCCCCATCGCACTCGACGAATGTGTCCGTTCGGGGCGCCTCAAGCGGGGCGACAAGCTCGGCTTCGCGGCGTTCGGGGGCGGCGCCACCTGGGGCGGTAGCGTGATGACCTGGTCGCAGCCCGCGTATGTGGCGACAGCGCAGGACGGGCTGGCCATGCGGGAAGCCAGCGCGTGAGACTCGCGTTCGTGTTCCCCGGTCAGGGCGCGCAGGCCATCGGCATGGGGCGCTCGCTCGCAGAGGCCGAGCCAGTGGCACGCGAGGTGTTTGCAACGGCCGATCGGGTGCTGGGATATTCCCTGACCGATGTCTGCTGGAACGGCACTCCCGAAGAGCTCAAGAAGAGCGTGCACACGCAACCGGCCCTGCTCACGCACAGCATCGCAGCATTCCGCCTGGTCGAGGCTGCCGGGCTCGCTCCGGAGTCCGTGGCGGGGCACAGCCTGGGCGAGTACTCCGCCTGCGTGGCTGCGGGAGCGCTCCCGTTCGAAGATGCGTTACGCCTGACGCACCGCCGCGGTGAACTCATGTACCAGGCCGGGCTCGAGCGTCCAGGTGCGATGGCCGCGATCCTGGGACTCGCGGAGCAAGAGGTCGACGCGGCCTGCGCCGAGGCGGCCGAGGCGGGCATCGTGGTTGCGGCGAACCGGAATGCGCCCGGTCAGGTGGTGATCAGCGGCGAGCCAGCAGCCGTCGAGCGGGCATGCGAGATTGCCAAGGCCAAAGGGGCCAGACGCGCGATCAAGCTGGAAGTGAGCGGGGCCTTCCACTCGCCCTTGATGGCGTCCGCTGCGGCGGGATTGCGCCAGGCGCTCGCGGACGTGACGCTGCACGATGCGCGCTGCCCGATCATCTCGAACGCCTCCGCGCGGCCGGTCGTGCAGGCCGACGAGATCCGGCAGGCGCTGGGGGATCAGTTGCTCGCGCCCGTCCGGTGGGCGGAGTCCATGCGTCTCCTGCTCGAGTCGGGCATCGAAGGGTTCGTGGAGCTGGGCACGGGCAAGGTGCTGCGGGGACTCCTGCGCACGCTGGACAAGGACGCGTCGAGTTGGAACATCGAGGACCCGGACAGTCTCCAAGCGACGCTCGCGGCGCTCGCACCAGCAGGGAGGGACGCTTGAGCGAAACGACGCAGTCGGCTCCGGTGGGCGCAGCGGGCCGGGACCTTGCGGGGCAGGTCGCATTCGTCACGGGCGGCGCCACCGGGATAGGGCTGGCCGTGGCGCGCCTGCTCGCGGCGCGCGGGGCTGCGGTGGCGATCTTCAATCGTAACCAAGCCCGTGCCGAGGCTGCCGTTGTCTCGATCCGCGAAGCCGGCGACACAGCACACGCATTCGCGGCCGATATCGCCGATACGAGTTCTGTCGACGGCGCCTTCGCGCTGGCGCTGGAACAACTGCAACGCGTGGACATCCTGGTCAACAATGCCGGGCTCACCCGTGATGGGCTGTTCATGCGCATGAGCGATGAGCAATGGACTCAGGTCATCGATACCAATCTGGGCGGTGCGTTCCGGTGTTGTCGCGCGGTTGCGCGGAGCATGATGAAGGCACGCTATGGGCGGATCGTGAATATCTCCTCGGTCGTGGGCCTCATGGGCAACGCGGGTCAGGTGAACTACGCGGCCAGCAAGGCGGGCCTGCTCGGGATGACGAAGTCCCTGGCTCGCGAGCTGGCCTCGCGCGGCATCACGGCCAACGCGGTGTGCCCGGGGTTCATCGCCACCGAGATGACCGCAGCGCTGCCGGAAGCCGCTCGTGCCGATTTGTCGTCGAAGATCCCGCTGGGCCGTCTGGGCGCGCCCGAGGAAGTTGCCGAAGTCGTGGCGTTCCTCGCGTCGCCCCGCGCCGGTTATGTGACCGGGCAGACATGGACGGTGGACGGTGGCATGGTGATGGAGTGAAGTGAGGATAGTCCCCGGGGCGATGCCCCAGTACCGCACAGGAGGTGAGAAGCATGGCAGCTTACAATGAGGATCGCGTCAAAGAGATCATTGCCAAGGAACTCGAGGTCGATGGGAAGCAGATCGCTCCCGAAGCCAAGTTCATCGAGGACCTGGGCGCCGACTCGCTCGACATCGTCGAGTTGGTGATGGCGTTGGAAGAGGAGTTCGGGCTCGACATCCCGGATGAGGACGCCGACAAGCTGAAGACCGTGGGTGATGCGATGAAGTACCTGCAGGAGCACGCGAGCGCTTAAGCCCTCGCGAACCATTCCGGTTCGTGGCTCGGGCCCGCGCCGTCACGCCTCAATGGACGCGGCGGCGCGGGTGGACGAGTGGACCGGAAGTCCCCAAGGAGATGGGTGAACACGATGAGCAAGAACGGGCCCCGGGTGTTCGTCACAGGCGGTGGAATCCTGTCGCCGGTGGGAAACAATCTCGAGGACAGCTGGCAGGGACTACTCGCAGGGCGGTCCGGCGCAGGCCCCATCACGCGTTTTGACGCGTCGGGCTTCGATGTGCGGTTCGCATGTGAGGTGAAGGACTTCAGCACCGAGGGCATCATCGACCGCAAGGACGCGAAGCGCATGGATCGCTTCGTCCAGTTCGCGGTGGTGGCCAGCCACGAGGCGCTCAAGCATGCCGGAATCGACCTGGAGACAGCCGATCGTGATCGCATAGGCGTGATCATCGGTTCCGGGATCGGCGGCATGGAGACCTTCGAGACCCAGCATCGCAACCTGGTCGAGAAAGGCCCGGGTCGCGTCAGCCCCTTCTTCATCCCCATGATGATCGGCGATATGGCCGCGGGCCAGGTATCGATCCAGTTCGGCTTGAAAGGTCCGAACTTCGGTACGGTTTCCGCTTGCGCCTCCGGAGCCAACGCCATTGGCGAGGCCTACCGGTTGATCCGCGCAGGCGATGCGGATGCGATCATCTGTGGCGGTGCCGAAGCGACGATCTCCCCTATGGCGGTCGCTGGCTTCAGCAACATGAAAGCCCTCTCCACACGAAACGATGACCCCCAACGGGCCAGCCGTCCGTTCGATGCGAGCCGAGATGGCTTCGTCATCGGCGAAGGCGCCGGCATCCTCGTCCTCGAGACCGAGGAGCATGCGCGCCGTCGCGGTGCCACACTGCTTTGTGAAGTCGCTGGTTATGGATCCTCGGGTGACGCCTATCACATGACCTCCCCCTGTGTGGATGGTGAAGGCGCCGCACGCGCGATGAAACGCGCGATGCAGGACGCCGCAATGGCGTACGACGAGATCGGCTACATCAACGCGCATGGAACCTCGACCCCTGCTGGGGATCCGATCGAGGTGACCGCGGTGAAGACGGTGTTCGGCGATCACGCCCGCCGTCTCATGATGGGCTCGACCAAATCCATGACCGGGCACCTGTTGGGTGCCGCCGGCGGACTCGAAGCAGTCGTCACGGCACTGGTGCTGGCTCGGGGTGTTATCCCACCGACCATCAATCTCGAAACACCGGACCCGACATGCGACCTGGATTTCGTACCGAATCAAGCCCGAACGCACCGCGTGAAGGCAGCTCTCTCGAACTCATTCGGGTTCGGGGGACACAACGTGACGCTGGCCCTGAGGGCCGTCGAATAAAGGCGCGCTCGCGACGGCGCGGTGGCCGTGGACGCCGCCGCACTGGCCGGGAGCAGGCGCCGCCGTCCCCGCCAAAGCGCTCGTTCTGGAGTTGGCTCCGATCGCTCTTCGTGGGTCCCCCTGCGAAGCCGCGTCGGGACCGGGAGCGGGACCGCGACCGGGACCGGAATCGAGAGCGTGGGCGGGAACGGGAGACTTCGAACTCCCAACAGGAAGCCCGCGTGCTGGCGGAGTTCTGCAAGCACTTCAAGGTGCCCTTCCGGGACATGGGCCTGCTCAAGCTGGCGCTGACGCATCGGTCCTACCTGAGCGTCACCGGGCAGGGGCCGCGTGAATCCAATGAGCGGTTGGAGTTCCTCGGCGACTCCGTGCTCGGACTCGTCACCAGCGAAGCGCTGTACCGGCGCCACCCCGATGAGCACGAAGGGCAACTCACCAAGACCAAGTCGCTCCTGGTCTCCAAGGCGATCCTCTCTCGCCGGGCGCTCAAGATGGGGCTGGGGCGATTCGTCCTCATGAGTCATTCCGAGGTCGAGTCCGGAGGGCGCCAGCGGTTGTCCATCCTGGCGGATGCGTTCGAATCGGTGCTCGGGGCCATCTATCTGGATCAAGGCTTCGAGGTCTCCCGGCAGTTCATCCACACGCATCTGCTGTCGGAATCCGACGCCATCGTCGCGGACAAGCGCCATACGAACTACAAGAGTCACCTTCAGGAGTATGTGCAGAGCACCTTCCGCACGCACCCGGTCTACCGCATCCGCAGCGAGTATGGCCCGGACCACTCCAAGCATTTCATGGTCGAGGTGATGGTCGGCAAGCGCTCGCTGGGAGAGGGGCGTGGCCATAACAAGAAGGAAGCCGAGCAGGCCGCGGCGCGGGACGCGCTCGAGAAGGTGTCGCGAGTTCGGACCGCGGCGCGCGAGGAGGATGCGCCCGAGGGCGATGAGGATGACATCCTGCCGGAGCCCAGTGGAGTCGGGGCTCCGCGCGAGTCCTCCGAGGATCGGGACGGCAGGAATCGCCGCCGCGGTCGCCGAGGTGGGCGTGGTCGCCGAGTGGGTTCCGAGTCGGGTACCCATGCACCGGCGTCGCGCTCGAGTGCCGAGGGCGAGGCGCATGACCTGGAGGCGCCGGACGATGCGCCACTCGAGCCGCAAGCGCCGACTCCGGCCGTCGCCGCGGCCACCGAGTCCCGCCCCGTCAGTCGCCATGCGGCGGACTACGATGAGGATGACGACGAGGAAGAGGTCGATGATACCGGCGTCATCGATGACGAGGATGTGGACGAAGTCGAGGAGGACGACGACGAGCCTGACGATGAGTTCGATGAGTCCGACGATGAGCGGGAGGACGACTCCGACGAGGAGCCGGTCGAGTCACCCGCCCGCTTCGAGACGCCGGCACCCCGCGTGATCGCGGCTACAACTGCGCCGATTCCGACTCCCCCTGCAGCACCGGCTCCCGTCGCCTACGGACGCGGGAATCGGCGGGGATCCGCACGCCGCCCCGCTGCGGCGACCTCGGTTGCGGCGACCAACATCGGGCCGGTCGATGCGGCCGAGCCCAGCACGGCGCATGAGGAACTCCGCGTGGATGTGTTCGGGCACGAGGAGGGGGACACTGTGGTGCCGAGTATCGAGGTCGAATCCCCAACGCCGGCAGCAAGCAAGCGCGAGGATGACCCGAAGGAACTCGCCCGCATCGAAGAGATGGAACGGGCCATGGAGAACTTCGGCAGACGCCGTTCGGGTGGCACCGGGCGATCCAGCCGACGCCGCTGATACCCGGTCCGGAGGGCAGGAACAGCTGAGGCGGAGGACTTGCGTCCTCCGCCTCGAATACTGCCGCCACATATGCTCAGGACAGGCCCCTCGGAATTTCCATGCCCTTTACATAGTGGCGACAGGTGGTGTGCACCAATCCTTTGGTGCGAAGTCGTCGCCGGCGCCGAACGCTCGCCGAGGAGGCGATCCGCGGTGG
>JANLOU010000459.1:0-1525 GCA_031366735.1 Candidatus Eiseniibacteriota bacterium | reverse complement strand
GACCCGGGCGCCAGGCGACGGCCACCAGCGCGCGCATCAACGCGAACACCGCATCGCGGTCCGCATGCGTGGTGAGCAGCAGCAGGTCTCCCTCGCCTGCCCACGCCAACGCCGCTCGGATCCCCGACAACTCATCGGGGTGGGTCTCGAGCGATCCCGGCGGCACACCCAGGGCAAGGAACTCGGCTTCCAGCAGCGCCGGGATCACGCCCGCGGCCCTGCCTCGCCAGTAGACTTCCATGTCCTTCAGGAACACGCGGTCGGGCCGCATCGCCCATGCGCCACGCGCCAGGGCGCGAATGCTCTCGTCATCGCGATCCCCCGCCTGGCCCAACACGATTCCCCGGCGCTGGGCGGGGATCGCGGCGGCGGTCTCGGCGAGCGCCAGCAACCCGTGCGGATTGTGCGCGAAGTCCACGATCGCCGTGCACTCGCCAAAGCGCCAGATATTGGCTCGTCCGGGATTGGATTCGGGTGTTGGCGCGAACGCGCGCAACCCTTGGCCCATCGCCTTTGGCGGGGCGGCACGCTACAACCTGCGCAACGCGTTGGCCGCGATCGGCGCGGCATCGGCGCTGGCACTGCCGCTCGAGGCGATGCGCCAAGGGTTGCGCGCGTTCGCGCCGACACCCGAATCCAATCCCGGACGAGCCAATATCTGGCGCTTTGGCGAGTGCACGGCGATCGTGGACTTCGCGCACAATCCGCACGGGTTACTGGCGCTCGCCGAGACCGCCGCCGCGATCCCCGCCCAGCGCCGGGGAATCGTGTTGGGCCAGGCGGGGGATCGCGATGACGAGAGCATTCGCGCCCTGGCGCGTGGCGCATGGGCGATGCGGCCGGACCGCGTGTTCCTGAAGGACATGGAGGTCTATTGGCGAGGCAGGGCCGCGGGCGTGATCCCGGCGCTGCTGCAAGCCGAGTTCCTTGCCCTGGGTGCGCAGCCGGAATCGCTCGAGACCCACCCCGATGAGTTGTCGGCGATCCGTGCGGCGTTGGCGTGGGCAGGCGAGGGGGACCTGTTGCTGCTCACCACGCATGCGGACCGCGATGCGGTGTTCGCGTTGATGCGCGCGCTGGTGGCCGCTGCCTGGCGCCCGGGTCTACCGCTGCCCGCATGAGTGTCCACGCGCTTCAGCGCTCGATGCGCGCCAGCCCGGCGAGGGTGAGGCGCGCCACTTCGACGGCCAGCGTCTCAGGCGTCTGCGCCAGACGCCGTGGCAGCTGGCGCAAGCGCGTGTGACGGTGCGCGCTCTCCAGGACGGCACACGAGAGCGCCGAAGCCGCCAGTACTCGCCGGCCCGGACCGTCGATCAGCAGTCGCTCCCCGTTCAGTTCGAGCCATTGCGCGTGCGTGTCATCCGCCAGGAGTCGAGCCCCCGCTCTCTCGCCGCGCAGGGCCGCACCCGCTTCGGTGATCGCCTGCCCGAACTGTTCGCGCGTCGTCGTCGGTGATCCGCCGGTCCGGCGCCAATGCTGGATGGGCCACGCCCAGCCGGGCCACTGCCCCGGGCGGGCGGCGACG
>JANLOU010000424.1:0-2331 GCA_031366735.1 Candidatus Eiseniibacteriota bacterium | reverse complement strand
CGCGATCGAACGCGACCCACGTGCGGCGCGCGGCGTTCAAATACAGAGTGCCGTCCGTCGCACGACCCAGCTCGACCAGGAACCGCGCGGCCCGAGCGTTGTCAGCGAACGGCCGCCGCGCGCGCAGCGAATGGCCGAAGCGCTCGTAGGCGTACTCCAGCCGGAATGAGCCCTTCGCCGGATCGCGGAATCGCTCGATCACGTGCGCCGCGACTTCCTTGGCGCGCGTGAGTTCGCTGTCCCGCCCGGTGGCGCTCCATGCGTACAGGTGCGCGCGTCCCATCTCCACTTGATCGCCAAGCAGCGCGGGCTCGCGCAACTGCCCGAAAGTGGTGCGGCGCACGAAGCCCAACTCGTCCAGCCGGCAGTCGCGCCACAGCCGTGCCTCACTCTTGAGCGCGAAGTCGCGGCGCGCGGGGGCAGCGTTCACCGCGGCCCAGCGCCACCAACTCTGCAACGCGATGCCATTGGACTCGGGCTCCAGGTCGATCGAGCCGATCTGCCCGGTGTAGAAGCCTCCGCGCGGGTCGAGCAGCACTCGTTCGAAATAGTCCACCACGAACCGCGCGTCGCGCTTGTACGAGCCGTCCTTCGTGAAGGTCCAGGCCTGCGTCAGCAGTTCCAGACGCCGGGCGTTGGGGATGGTGCCCTTATCGAGGAATGCTTTCTTCGGGTCCTTGTCACGCGTGCCGTTCACATAGCCACCGCCCACCGTATCGAGCAGCGTCCGCGACCAGCGCAGCGTCTGCAGCGCGCGCTGAAGCGCCAACGCATCCCCATCACGGCCGCGCGCCAGCATGAGTTCGATGGCGGCCTCGTGCGGCTCGCCCGCCCGGGTCACGAATCCCCCCCGCGCACTGTCGTAGGCGGCGGAAACGGCCGCGCTCAAGCGTTCATACAGCGCTTGGTCGGCGGGCGCGATGGTGGGCGCGGGCTTAGGCGATGCGGCCGCCACGGCGAGCGTTCCCACCACGGCGGCCGCGAGACATGCGAACAGCGTTCGACGCATCCTTGCGTCCTCCGAGGGACTACTCGAGGATCTTGAGCACCGAGAGCACAGCGATGAGCACGCCCATCAGGCTCTCGCCTGCGATGATGCCAGAGGAGACCGGCACGGTGTACTGCGCATTCACCTTGGGCGCCACGCGCTGCAGGATCTCGCGGATGCACGCGCCCAGGAAGAACGACACGGAGTAGTAACCGTTGAAGGTCATCGCCATCCCCAACCCGGTCGGCGAAGGGATATACTTGATTTGCTTGGGAAACCATTTCTCGAGCATCACCAGCACCACGCCGAGCACACCACCGATCACCAGACCGATCTGGGCCGAGTGCGGCAGCGCCGAGGGGCCCTTGGCGAGCAGTTCCGCCACGCCACGCCACACGAGTGCCGCCGGGGCAGGCCACTTCTCGCCGCCGAGCAGGCTGGCATCGGGAATCAAGAAGAAGAACGCCGGCACCACGATGAATCCACCCGCCAGGACGCCGAAGAACTGGGCGATGAACTGTTGGCGCGGATTGGCGCCCAGCAGGTAGCCGGACTTGAGGTCGGTCAGCAGGTCGCCGGCATGGCTGGTGGCGCCGGCGGTGATGTTCGCGGTCATCAGGTTGACCGTGACATCCCCGGGCTTGATGGCGCCGAAGGTGAGCTGGGTGATCTTGCTGAGCGGACCCACCGGCGTGACATCCGTCTCACCCGTGGCGCGAGCTGCCACCACCACGAGCAGGAAAGTGGACAGCACGGCGATCACGCCCATCCACCACGCGATGTTGAACGCATAGTGACCCAGGATGACGATGGCGGTTCCCAGCACCACCACGCCGCCGAAGAACCAAGTGGACGGCACTTCGATCGCTTCGAGCGGATCCACTGCCTGACCCTCGGTCTTCTTATCCATGAACTTGGTGAGCGTGCCGAATGCTCGCACCACGGTCTTCCAGTTCATGATGAACAGCAGCAGCCCCGAGGTGACCATCATGGGGACGCCGATCCACAGCGACCACGACGAGATCTTGCGGAAGCTGACGGTCTCGATGTCGCCTGCGCGCACGAAGATCGGTGCGAGGATGGCGTAGTTGACGATGGCACCCAGCAACATGCTCCACGCTTGGCGAAAACTGATCAGCGCGCCACCCGCCACGAACAGCAGCGAGCCTTCGAACGCCAGCGTGTAGTTCTGCAGCGTCCAGGGCACCTGCGTGGCGATGCCGGTTGCGGCGTCGGTGACGGTCTTGGAGCCGAGCCATGGGCCCTTGATCCAGCCGGTACCCCATGTGGCGGGGATGAACGCCCGCATGCCACCGGGGATGTTCGCATCGCGGAACCAGGTG
>JANLOU010000399.1:0-2968 GCA_031366735.1 Candidatus Eiseniibacteriota bacterium | reverse complement strand
GGATATCCGAGCCGCCCTGTTGCTTGCCAATCTCGAGGAAGGCGTCGATACGGGGCATGCGGTTTTCCTTGCCCTATGCCAGGCGATGCAGCATCTCCAGCATGACGCTGGCGCTGGCGGGACGGTCGTTGGCGAAACGCGACATGCAACGCATGACCAACTCGTTCACGGCAGGCGAGATGCCGGCGGCAACGGTGTCGAGCGGCGCGACCTCGGCCTCGAGATGTTGGAACAGGATGTTCACGGCGTTCGTGCCGGCGAACGGCTGCTTCCCGGAGAGCAGCTCATAGAGCACCACCCCGAGCGAGTAGAGGTCGGTTCGGCCGTCCACCTCATGCCCCGTGATCTGTTCGGGCGAGATGTATTCGGGCGTCCCCACGAGGATGCCGCTTTGCGTCAGGCGGGAGCGGGAGCTCTGGCCAACCGATGCCAAACCGAAATCGACGATCTTCACCGTGCCATCGTCTGCGAGTAGGAGATTCGCAGGCTTGATATCCCGATGCACGATCCCCATCCCATGCGCCACGTTCAGGCCTTCCGCGACCTGCCGGGCAATCGCCAATACGCGCTCCACGGAGAGAGCACCCTCCTGCTTGATCACCGTGCCCATATCGCGTCCTGCGAAATGCTCCATCGAGATGGCATGGGCGCCATCCAGATCGAGCAGGTCGTAGATGCGGATGACATTCGGGTGCGTGATGCGCCGCGAGAGTTTCAGCTCCTGGACGAATCGGCGGATCATGGTCTCATCGAGCGAGAGCTGCGGGGACAGGATCTTGAGCACCATCTCCTCGCGCACGATGGCGTCCTCGACCAGATAGACCGTGCCGAAACCGCCGCCACCGATTCGTTGCAGCACGCGGAAGCGGTCGATCAGCATGCAACCCGGTTCCAGCTTCTGGAAGTTAAGGGCGCGCACGGGGGCGGAATCCTGCCGAACTCCCTGGACCCCGTCCGTTGGCGTGCTCCGTTTATGATTCGTGTCGGTCCGCCCGGATTCCGGTCCATACCGACTGCGCACTTCCATTGGCAGCCCGCTGGTACGCTCCGTGGCCACACCGGCATCTTCGAGCGTCTTCATCAGGTCGTGCTTGGTGTCCTCAGGCATTTCGAGACGGACGAACTTGGTCAGGGCATGGATGGCCTCGCGGCGTACTTCGGCGCTCTCGGAGCGTGCCAGGCGACAGATCGGCTCCACCGCGCGGGCGTCCTGGATCTGTGCCAGCGCTTTCACCACGAGTGGAATCGCCTTGGTGTCGCGGCCCAGCATGCGCACAAGCGGCTCCACCGACTTGGGGTCGCCCGTCTTTGCCAACGCATCGATCGCGCGCTCACGGACCCACCAGTCGGGATCCTCGAGCGCATGGATCAGCGCATCCACGGCCCGCCGATCGGGCACGGTGTTGAGGATCTCCACCGCGTATCGCCGAACGAAGTCATCCGGGTCGTCGATCAGCGAGATGATCGCATCCACCACTCGCGTTCCACCCAGGGAGCCCAGCGCATCCGCGGAACGAACACGCACCCACCAATCGGCGTCCCGCAGGGCGCCCACCAGATCCTTGATGGCATCGACCGTGACCACCTGATTCAGCACTTCCACTGCGCCACGGCGAACATACTCAGAGTCATCCTTGAGATGTTCGATCAGGTGTGGCACCGCAGCGACATCCCCAAGGGCGATGAGGGTTTCGATGGCCGCACTCTGGACCTTGATGTCGCTATCGCGCAGCCGTTGGCACAGCGCGGGAATCGCACTCGTCGGTTTGAGTTGCGCGAGACACTTGACAGCTTCCAAGCGCACCGCAGGGTTCTCGTCCTTGAGCAGCGTGATGACAGCCTCGGTTCCGCGCGTGTCGGGAAAACGGGCAAGGAGGCGCGCCATGTGCAGGCGCAGCCACCATTCCGCGTGTGCTGCGAGCACGACAGCTTCTTGAACCACACTGGAGTCGGCACGCTTCTCGATCAGCCGGAACACACTGCCGCGGGCATCCTTCGACAGATCCGGCAAGACGCGCATGAGCGTGGCGGGCTGCAGTTGCTTCATCTGGCTGGAGAGGATGCCCTCGAGCCTGGCTTTCGAGACCGCGGGGTCGGAGAACAAGGGCAATAACTGCGAGGCATCATAGGTGTCGGAATGCGACAGCGCGTGAGCGGCGGCGTCCACCACGCTGGGTACCGGGGAGCGCAACGCCTCGATGAATGTGGACAGCGTCTGGTTGGTCAGGAGCCGGGTGAGCACGGCCAGTGCGGGGATGGCCGCCGTCTCGCCATTGTGCAGGGATTTGAGAATGGAGCCGATGGCCGCCGGCCCCATGGCGACCAGCTGTTCCTGTGCATCGACCATTGCTTCGCTCGACAGTCCCTGGGGGGACTGAAGTTTGCGAGCGGCGAAGCCAGCTTGGAATCGCTTGATCAGGTCCATGTCTTCGATCCGCCGCAATGAGCAGCATGCAGGCGCTTGCGCGCCGCGGTCAGCGCTGCGTGATGAGGTACATGGCCGCCGCGCCGAGCGCAGCGCCCATCAGGAACGCGACGATGAGCCCGGCCATGGGCGCAGGAGTCGCAGGAGCCACGGCAGCCGGCATCGCCGATGCCGCCTGCGAGAACACCGGTGCCGTGGGGGGCGAAGCTTCCTTCTCCTTCGCCACATCCAGGAGGTTCCCGAGCTCGGAGCGGGACAGGATCATGGTGTGTTGCTCGGTGTCGGTATTCGCGCGGCGGGAGGTCTCGTTGAGCGTGCGGCGGTCCTGCTCGTATCCCACCCACAGCGTGTACTTGCCGAATCGCACCACATCGTTGTTCCCGACATGCGCGCTGTTGACCATCTGGTCATTCAGGAATGTGCCGTTCGCGCTGCCCAGATCGACGACCTGGTATTCGCCGCTGTCGAGACGCTCCAGCCGGAAGTGATCGCGCGAGACACCCGGGTTGTCCACGAAGATGTCCGCGCCGGGATCGCGACCAA
>JANLOU010000367.1:0-17244 GCA_031366735.1 Candidatus Eiseniibacteriota bacterium | reverse complement strand
ACCGTGATCGCACTCGAGCGTCCGGTGTAGGCCGCCCCGTTCACGGTGGTCACCTGCCAAGTGGCCGCCGCGACACTCGATGGCGGTGCTGCGCCGGCGACCATTAGCGCGATTGCCATGGTCACGGTGCATGCGCTGATTCGGTTACTCATTGGCTCGCGTCCCTCCCAAGCGCCCCATGGCCCTCGAGTGCATGATACCAGTGCCAACCTGCGGGAACCGCACATTTAAGGAGCCGCTGGCGACATCCGCTCGAGCATCCCGCGCTCGACATCGGGGTGCAGGATGAACGCGCCGTCGGCTGAGATCGGCAGGAAACCGTGATGGGCTTCGTAGTGCTCTGGCACCATCTTGCCTGCGGCGATGGCAAAGCGGCCCACGACGTCTTCGGGGCGGTCCGACGGGCCTGTTCTCCCCGGCCGTGTCGCTCTCACAAACAGAAAAGTCGCGTCTGCCGCGAATTTGGCCGCAATGACTTCTGGCAGCATCGGATAAACCTCTCTGACAGTCCGATGCAAGAGCTCCAGGAAGGCGCCGTTCCATTCGAGGTTGTCGGGTCCCGGCGGGAGGTCTTTCGATTTCTCGCGTGCGAGCACCGCGACGCCCGGGAGTCCGCCGAAGCGCTCGAGTTCATCGGGCGAGAGATGCGTGACGGCCGAGAGCTCACCGTGCTCAGCATCGTTCACGACGAAGCGATAGAGCGGCCGCGGCGGCATGGGAGTTGGTGTATTCGATTTGGGTGTATTCGAGTTGGGTTCCATGTGCGCGAGAGTAGCAGGCGGCTCGTGAGATTTCCTCTTGACGGGTTCGAGCGCGGCTTTAATCGAGGGGCCGTGCTGCGTGCTGGTTTGCGGCGCATTGCGCGATGGGTGCGCTCTTGGGCGTGAACACGCGCGCTCGAGCAAAAGTTCTCGCGACGCGCTGAGTTTTGCGCTGTGCCCTCGACTGAGAGCGTGAGAATTCGCCATGGTATTTTGAGCCTGCAGCGAGTCCACCCTGCCCCCGGCGACCCGCCCCCGAGCGGATGAGTGACATGCCGACCTATACTTTCGCTTCGTTGGCTGACCACGTGATTGCTCAGCGTGTTGACGCCCATGCTGTCCAGCAGCGCACGGATGCCCCGCTCTTCATCGCCGAACTCGCCGAGTTCGACGCGCGCAATCTCTGGGCGCCCGCGGGATACCACTCGACGCACAATTACTGCGTGAAGAAGCACCTGCTCGATCACTACCTGACCTGTCGCTGGATCGCGATCGCGCGTCTGGGTTATCGGTATCCGGTGATCTTCCCGGCGCTCGCCGAGGGCAAGCTCTCGCAGACGACGATCTTGCAGCTGAGGCCCCATCTTATCTCGCATACAGCCCCGGCACTTCTCAAAGCGGCAATGGGTAAGTCGAAGCGCCAGCTGGAGAAGTTGTTGGCAGAGAAGTTCCCGCGGCCGGATGTGCCGACGTCGATCCAGCCATGGATGCCGCCTCTGGCGATGAGCGAGCCCGCGCCATCCGCACCCGAGGACTCAGCTCCCCCAGCGGCAATGTCAAATAATTTGGTAGCACCGGTGCACATGGCCCCATCGTTCGCCCCGGCGCAGGCAGTTCCCATGGCGCCACTTGCGCCACGCGCGAAAGTCGCGGCGCTCTCACCGGACCGCAACGCGCTCCAGGTCACGATCGATGACGAGACCGTGGAACTGCTCGAGCAGGCGCGTGACTTTCTGAGCCACGCCTTGCCCAATGCCGATGCGGGCGCTGTGCTCAAGCGGGCGCTGCAGTGCTTCGTGCGCGAGATGCAGCGTCGGAAGTTCGCAAAGGTCGAGAACCCGCGCGCTGCGAAGGGCGAGGGCGAGAGTGACGGCGAGGGCAGGTACATTCCTGCATCCGTGAAGCGCGAGGTCAGCGAACGCGACGGCGACGCCTGTGGCTTCAAGGGTCCCGCAGGCAATCTCTGCGACTCGCGATATCAGTTGGAATGGGACCACAAGGAGCCGTTCGCATCAGGCGGCAAGTCGACGACCGAGAACGTGCGCCAACTGTGCCGAGCGCACAATCAGTACGAGGCCGAGCGTCGATTCGGGAAGGGCTTCATCGAACGAAAGCGCGGCGAGAGTGCCTAGCCATGCCATGTGACCTCTCCACCAATCACCGCGGCCCCAGCGCCGGAGCGCCAGGGCCGCGGGAAGTTCGCGAAGCGAGAAGAAGCCTAAGCCTTCAACTCCCCGATCATGTCCGACACGTCCTTCGCCGACTTGTGCAGCGCAGCGAGATCGGCCGCGTCGAGCTCGAGCTGGACGATCTTCTCCACGCCCTTGCCGCCGAGCAGCACCGGGACGCCGATGAACAGGTCGCGCAGCCCGTACTCCCCTTCGAGCATGACGGAGCAGGGCACGAGCCGTTTCTGATCCGAGAGAATCGCTTCCACCATCTCGACCGCCGACATGGCCGGCGCGTAGTACGCCGAACCTGTCTTCAACAGCTTCACGATCTCCGCGCCGCCGTCGCGCGTGCGCTGGATGATGCTGGCCAGACGCTCCTCGGGAATCAACTCGGCGACGGGAATGCCACCGGCGGTGGTGTACTTGCGCAGCGGCACCATGGAGTCGCCGTGGCCGCCCAACACCATGGCCTGGATGTCCGCGCCCGAGACGCCCAACTCCATGGCGAGGAACGCACGCAGGCGCGCGGAGTCGAGGATGCCGGCCATGCCGAGCACGCGGTGCTTGGGGAACCCGGTGGTCTTCCAGAATAACCACGCCATCACATCGAGCGGATTGGTGACCACGACCACATACGCATCAGGCGCATGCTTCTTCACAGCCTCGGCGGCCGGCACGATGATCTCGGCGTTCGCCTTGAGCAAGTCCGTACGCGACATGCCCGGCTTGCGCGGAAATCCGGCGGTCATCACGATCACAGCACAGCCCTTGACCGCAGCCAGATCGGTGGCGCCAGTGATGCTCCCACCCTTGTGCCACAAGGGGGCAGCTTGCTGCATGTCGAGCGCCTTGCCCTGCGGCATGCCGTCCATCTCGGGACGGTCGATCAGAATCACATCCGCCAGACCGCGTTCCGCGATGTAGAGCGCGGCGCTCGCGCCGACATTGCCCGCGCCGATGACGGCGACCTTGTTCTTCACGACACCCTCCTGGTTCGTTGACGAAGGACCACAAAGCAAAACGCTGCCACGGGTCGCGGACGACCGGTGGCAGCGATTCCTACCGAGGTGAGGCGACGCTCAGCTCGCTTCGGCCATCACCGGCAGCACATGGATCTTCTTGCGCGTGCGGCCATAACGCGTGAACTGCACTTTGCCCTCGCAGAGCGCGAACAGCGTGTCGTCCTTGCCGATGCCAACATTCTGGCCCGGGTGCACCTTGGTGCCGCGCTGGCGAACCAGGATCATGCCGGCACGCACCGCTTCGCCGCCGAACTTCTTGACGCCGAGCCGCTGCGCATTGGACTCGCGGCCGTTCTTGGACGAGGACTGACCTTTTTTGTGAGCCATGGCTGCTCCCTTAAGCCGAGATCGCGGTGACGCGGATCCGGGTCAACGAGTCACGATGACCGCGACGGCGACGATACGAGCGCCGACGCTTGAATTTGAAGATCTTGAGCTTGGGGCCGCGCAGGTGTTCGACGATCTCGGCGGAAAGCGAAGCGCCCTTCACGTGGGGCTGGCCCACGGAGATCTTGTCGCCATTGCACAGCAGCAACACCTTGTCGAAGGTGAGCTTGGCGCCCGGTTCGCCAGTGAGCTGGGCCACTTCGAGCACCAGGTCCGGCGTCACCCTGGTCTGAATGCCGTTGATATCGACGATCGCGTACATATGAAGAGGCAACTCCCTTGGACCGCGGGGACACACCCCGGACCTGTTCGTCATCCGCCGCCTGGATGGCGGCATGGGACGGGGCGCCCAGCGGTCTCGGTCGACCGTTGGGACCGTACTTGTAGCGGGAGTTTTTATCATGACGCCCAGACCACTGTCAATCGAAGGCGGGCGAAAGAGTATGCTGGGGATGCCCGCTTCGACTCCAAAGGTCGGATCCGACCCCAGAATCCCCAGAGAATTGCCCAAACTCGTGGAGCCCGCCATGCCCCGCCCGACCCGGACCGCCGCGGTCCTACTGATACTCGTCAGCCTTGGCTTGGCTGGCCCGACCAGCGCCGCCCCTGAACCCGCGACCGGGGACTCCACGCGCATTCCGCCCGCCGCGACCCCGGCACTCCTGTCCCCGCTCATCCTGGATCAGGACTATGGCCTTGGCACCACCGTGGTGTTCGACCGATTGCCCGATGCCAAGCGCATTTCCGACCTGGCGTATGTGAGCAATCTGCGGCATGTGATCGTGTCGTTGCCCGCATGGCCCGCCAACTACGACGCCCTGCAATCGCTCGGGCAGGTGGCACTGCCCCAGGGGGCCGACTACATCATCGTGCTGCGCGGCTTCCCACCCAGCCGTGCCCAAGCGGACATGTGGAACTACCTGCGTGCGCCGCTGCGATTGGTGCTGGTCGTGGCGGGGCCGCCTGCCGACCGCTCCCAGATCCAACAACTCAACGCGATCCGATCGTTGGAACGCGTCATCGCCGAGATGGACGCGCCCGCACGAACGGGCTTCGAGCGCCTGCAGCGCCCACTCAGCTTCCGGATCGTGATGCGCTAGCGAGCCGCAGCGTCAGACCCGCATCCACCGCGCGAGCCCGTGGAAGAAACGCACGACTCCATACAGGAGTGGCGGGGCCGCAACGATGAACAGCACATCGTGCCCGGGAGGTCGCGTCGCGAATGCGACGATCGCCGCCCCGACGGCAGCCCAAACTCCCCCGCCGACCATCTCCCGCCATGCGAGATCGCGCAGGACCTCTGGCGTCACCTGATGAGTGGACACCTGCGAGCCGAACTTCTCGACTTGTGCCATACCTGAACCCTCCGGGCGAACCAGACCTCGCGTTCCGTGCGTGTCCACCTGGGGGGTGGTGGCTCGAGTAGGGGAATCCGAGCATACCGCCACTCTCATGCGACATACAAGCGCAAATGCGCCGGTGGGAAAGCGTGCAGAAAAGGCCGGGGCTTTCGGCCCCGGCCAGTGCCTGCCCCTGGGACTCCGGGCGATCAAGTCCCCGGGACCGCTCCGACGACCTGCTTGGTCAGGTCCTGCTTCTTGTCGTTGAAGATCAGCATCTCGCCGCGCTTGAGCTGCGGATCGTCCTTCAGGTCGATCTGGATCTTGAAGCGCTTCTCCAGCTCCGAGAAACGGCGCGCCTCCTGCTCGACGAAGAAGAGCGCCACATCGGGCGCGACCTTGACCGTGATCTTCTTGAAGGTGCCCATCGCCACCACACGCCGCATCGCGCGCTCGAGCTTGACCAGCATCGTCTCGGTGCTCGGCACCTTGCCCAGACCGCCACAGGTCGGGCAGTCCTCGGTGTAGTAGTGCAGCAGGCTCGACCGCTCGCGCTGCCGGGTCATCTCGATCAGGCCCAGCTCGCTCACCGCGAACGCTTTGGTGCGCGCCCGGTCCTTGCGCAACTCCGTGCGCAGCGTATCGAGCACGGCGCGCTTGTTGGACTCCGACTCCATGTCGATGAAGTCCACCACGATGATGCCGCCGATGTCGCGTAGTCGCAGCTGGCGCGGCACTTCGAACGCCGCCTCCATGTTGGTACGGAAGATCGTCTCTTCCTGATTCTTCTTCCCCGTGAAGCGGCCCGTGTTCACATCCACGGCCACCAGCGCCTCGGCGTGATCGATGCAGATGTAGCCGCCCTTCTTGAGCCACACCTTGCGCTCGAAGGTCTTCTCGATCTGCTGTTCGATCCCGAACGCGTCGAAAATGGGATCCTTGCCCTTGTAAAGGCGCACGCGGTCGGCAAGCTCCGGAGAGACCGCCTTCAGGTAACGATCGATCTCGGCATGCGATTCCTTGTCGTCGATGAAGACCTCTTCAACGTCGTCGGTGAACAGGTCGCGGATCAGGCTCGCGGTCATCTCGAGTTCACGGTGCACGAGCGTCGGGGCGCGCATGGTCTGGCCCTTCTTCTCGACCTTCTGCCAGAGCCGCGTCAGATGCTTGATATCGGCCGCGTACTCGGCGTCGCCCTTGCCCTCTCCCACCGTGCGGGCGATCAAGCCCACCCCCTTGGGTTTGAGGTCCGAGATGATCGCCTTGATCCGCTGGCGCTCCGCGCGCTCCTCGATGCGGCGCGACACACCCACATGGTCCACGCCGGGCATGAGCACGCAGAATCGCCCGGGCAGACTGATCTGCTGGGTGACGCGCGGCCCCTTGGTGCCGATGGATTCCTTGGTGATCTGCACCAGGATCTCCTGGCCCTTCTTGAGGTGGTCCTCGATCTTGGGGACCGGCGCTCGTCGACGCTTGCCGCGGTCACCCGCCGTGTCGTCAGCATCGGAGAGGTCCTCGAGCGCGTTGAGCGACTCGGCGAGGTCCGATGCGTGCAGGAAGCCCGTCTTGGGCAGTCCCATGTCGACGAATGCCGACTGCATCCCGGGCAGCACGGCGTTCACGCGGGCCTTGTAGATATCGCCCACATTGCGCCGCTGCTCGGCGCGCTCCACGAAGAGCTCGGCGAGCTCATCGAGTTCCAGAATGGCCACGCGGGTCTCGTATGAATCCGCGTTGATGATGATTCGCTGCTTCACGGGCGTCCTTCCGGGGACGCGCGATCGGTCTATCTCGGCGACAACAACCGCAGGGGATCCTGCCGCTCACCCGCCAGCTCACACCACAGCTCCGTGCGTTCGACATCCACGGTGCGAGGGTCAGCGTTTGGAATGAGCAGGGCCATGACGTCATCCGGGCGGGCCTGGGCTCTCTGGGTGAAGCGCAGGTGCATGTCGAGGACCGCCGGTGCTTCGTCTTGACTGGGTTGCAGCGCCGCGATGGAAGGTCGTGCGTCGAATTCGCGTGCCTTGTCTTCACTCACGCGCCGCACCACCACCACGTCCCGCTCGAGCAATGCCTCGACACGGGTCCGCAGAGTGGGCAGGAGCGTTTCCGGCGTGAGGCCGGCCTCCACGAGGTAGCTCCTGGGAAAGCGCACGCGATAGCTCGCACCTTCCAGTTGGCTCATGAGCGAAGGAGTCTTGAAGAGGATGGGCCGAAAGCCAAGCACCCGGAGTCCCTCCGGCAGCACCGCGTCGAGTCGATCGGCAAGATCGATTCCCGGCGGCTTGGAGAGTTCCAGGTCGAACACCTCGGCCCGTGAACGATAGCCCAGTGGCAATGGGGGCCCGAACGACATCTTGATGTGCGGGTGATGCCCCTGGGAGAAGGCGAGTGGCAACCCGGAACGGCGAAGGGACCGCTCCCAGGTGCGCATGAGGTCCAGGTGCGAGATGAAGCGCATCGCGCTCCCCTTCTCGAACCGGATCCGGAAACGGGTACTCGTGGCCACGCCGCCCGCGGTCGCGCCGGGAGCGCCTCGCCCGTTCCGTGCGGAACGGGGGGCACGACCGAACGCGGGCGCCGGCAGCGAAGCGAGGGCGATATCCACATTCACCGCGCCATGGGGGGTCTTCACCCAAGGGCGCTGCGGGCACTCGATCACGCCGCACGAGAAACACTTGTCCTCGAGCCGGCAATCCTCGGTGATGCCCGCCTTGTCCGCGCGGAGCTTCTCGCGGACGAGGAACTTCTTGGTCACGGGGGACTGGACCATGTCCCACGGTTGTTCCAACTCAGTTGAACGCTCGATCAAGTATCGCTCGGGATCGATGCCGTGATCCGCGAACACGCCGAGCCAGGTGCTGTAACGCAGATGCTCGGTCCATGCATCGAACCGGCAGCCCCGACGCCACGCTTCCTCGATGACCGAGCACAGGCGGCGGTCCCCACGCGTGAACACACCCTCGAGCAGGCTCGTCTCGGCGTCGCGATACTTGAGCGTGATGGGCTTGCCTTTCACCGCCTGCCGAAGAACGACGAGCTTGCGGTTGAGCTCGGCAGTCGTGACCTGCTCGGCCCACGCGAACGGCGTGTGCGGCTTGGGCACATGCGGCGAGACGCTGACGGTGATCTTGAACTGCTTATTGCCCACTTCGCGCGACGCCTGGAATGCGCGCATGGCCAGATCCATGATCGCGCGCAGATCATCGTCATTCTCGGTCGGTAGCCCGCACATGAAGTACAGCTTGGCACCGGTGTAGCCCTCGCCCGCTGCCGTTCGCACCGAGGTGAGCAGTTCTTCTTCGGTATGGTTCTTGTTGATCACATCGCGCATGCGCTGGCTGCCGGCCTCGGGGGCCAGCGTGATGCTGCCCTTGCGCTGCTCGGCCATGCGGCGCGCCACTTCGACCGGCACATTGTCGGGTCGGGTCGAGGGCAGGGACAACTGCACGCGCGTCGGACACAGGAGGTCCGTCAACGCTTCGACCTGCTCGACGATCTGCGTGTGATCGGTGGTCGAGAGCGAGATGAGCGAGACCTCCTCGAGACCGGTGCCCTGCAGACCGCGCAACACCTCTTCGAGCACCTGTTGCCCCGGCTTCTCCCGCACCGGGCGATTGATCATGCCCGCCTGGCAGAACCGGCACCCACGCGTGCAGCCGCGCATCACCTCGACGGACAGGCGGTCGTGCGTGATCTCGCCCACGGGCACGAGCGGCATCGGCGGGTAGTATTCCTGCTTCAGCTCCTGCACATAGGCCGAGTACACGCGCTCGGGGTAGCCGGGGCGCGCCCTGGGCACGAGCCAACCCTCGGGGCTGGAGTGCGTCTCGTAGCCGCTCGGCACATACACCCCGCGCACATGCGCCAGCTGACGCAGCAGTACGCGCCGCGGCAACCGCGCCTGCTTGGCCTGCTTGGTCAACTCGACCACGCGGTGGATGACTTCCTCCCCGTCACCGATCACGAATGCGTCGATGAACTCCGCCATGGACTCAGGGCTGAAGGCCTGCGCTCCCCCCGCGATGATCAGGGGATGGCGCTCATCGCGCTGCAGCGTGCGCAGCGGCAGACCGGCCAGGTCGAGCATGTTGAGCACATTGGTGTACTGCAGTTCGTACTGCAGCGAGAATCCGATGATGTCGAACTCCGCCGCGAGCGCGTGGCTGTCGAGCGAGAAGAGCGGGATGCCAAGGCGGCGCATCTCCTTCTCGGCGTCGGGCCAGGGCGCAAAGGTCATCTCGCAGGCGCTGTCCGGCCGGGCGTTCAGGATGTGGTGCAGGATGCGGATACCCAGATTCGACAGCCCGATCTCGTACGCATCCGGAAACGCGAGCAGCACGCTCACCTCGGCTTGCTCCAGAGGTTTGCGCGTGGCATGGAGCGCGTTACCCAGATAGCGATTGGGCTTGGAGACGCGCGGCAGCAACTGGTGCTCGATGAGTTCGGTGATCGAGACGGTCATGTCGTACCCCTGGACCCTGCTGAGCTGATGAAGCGATCGGCAGAAGCTAGCACGCCGCGGGCTCGACCGACAATCCCCCGTATCGGCGTAACCTTCTGCGGGAGAATCCAATTGGAGGGGTCGGGGCGTCTGATATAGGGTGTCTGGCGCACTCTGTCCGGACCCTCCTTGAAAGGCACTGGGCCATGCAGGTCTCTGACCGCCAGTATTTCACGCTCAAGCGGCTGCACTCGCTCTCCGGCGTGGTTCCCGTTGGGCTGTTCCTGCTCGAACACTTCTTCACCAATGCCAAGGCGCTCCAGGGCCCCGAAGCCTTCGACAAGGCGGCCGCCGAGTTGGCAGGCCTCCCCTTCGTGGTGCTGCTCGAGGCTTTCGGCATCTGGCTGCCCATCCTGTTCCACATGGTCGTGGGCATCCTGATCGCCACCACCTCGCAGGCGAATCTGGGCAAGCACGGCTACGCGCGCAACTGGCAGTACACGCTGCAGCGTGCCTCGGGTGTGATCCTCATCTTCTACATCGTGTTCCACACTTGGTCGACGCGTTTCTCGGGCGAGTACCTGAACTCGGTGAGCGCGTATCAGTATGTGAATCACCACCTCGCGAATAGCGGCGTGTTCCTGTTCTACCTGCTGGGAATCCTCGCGGCCTGCTATCACTTCGGCAACGGCCTGTTCGGATTCGCGATCCATTGGGGTCTGATCACCGGTCGCAATGCCCAGCGCGTGGCCGCGAGAATCGGCCTCCTGATCTTCGTCGGACTGGCAATCGTGGGCGTGCTCACGCTGCTCGGTTTCCGGGGCCTCCGGCTCGACTTCCTGCAGAAGCCCCACGCCGCCGAGCATGCACCGGTGGTCTACGAAGGAGGGCAGCACTGATGGCGACTCCGCGCATCGCGGTGGTCGGAGGTGGCCTGGCGGGGCTGATGGCAACCATCAAGATCGCCGAGGCTGGCGTCGCCGTGGACTTGTTCTCGATCGTGCCGGTGAAGCGGTCCCACTCCGTGTGCGCTCAAGGCGGCATCAATGGCGCAGTGAATGTCAAAGGCGAGAACGATTCGCCCGAGATCCACTTCACCGACACTTGCCGCGGCGGCGATTTCCTGGCCAACCAGCCGCCCGTGAAAGGCATGTGCTACGCCGCGCCGGGAATCATCTACCTGTTCGACCGCATGGGCGTAACATTCAACCGCACGCCCGAGGGGTTTCTCGATTTCCGCCGCTTTGGCGGCACCCTGCACAGCCGCACCGCGTTCGCGGGCGCCACCACGGGCCAACAGCTGTTGTACGCGCTGGATGAGCAGGTGCGCCGCCACGAAGCCGCCGGGCTGGTGACCAAGTATGAAGGCTGGGAGTTCGTGGGCGCCGTGCGCGACGACAGCGGTCGCTGCGTCGGGTTGACCGCGCTCGACCAGCGCAGCATGCAAGCCAGGAGCTTCGCCGCGGACGCTGTGATCCTGGCAACCGGAGGACCGGGCCTGCTGTTCGGTAAGAGTACGAACAGCATCATCAACTCGGGCTCCGCCGCCGCGGCCGCATACATGGACGGCGCGCACTATGGCAATGGCGAGTTCATCCAGATCCACCCCACCGCCATCACCGGCGCCGACAAACTGCGCCTGATGAGCGAATCGGCGCGCGGCGAAGGTGGCCGCGTCTGGGTCCCCAGGACCAAAGGGGACACGCGTGTGGCGCGCACCATCCCCGAGGCCGAGCGTTGGTACTTCCTCGAGGAGAAGTATCCCAAGTACCGCAACCTCGTGCCGCGCGATGTGGCCAGCCGCGAGATCCACAATGTCTGCGTCAACCTCGGGATGGGTCTGGGTGGGCAGATGAGCGTGTACCTGGACCTCACGCATATTCCGCGCGAGACACTGCAGCGCAAGCTCGGCGGCATCATTGAGATCTACGAGAAGTTCACCGGCGACGATCCCTGTGAAGTGCCCATGCAGATCTTCCCTGCCGTCCACTACTCGATGGGCGGGTTGTGGGTCGACTACGAGAGCACAGCGGATGGCTTTCTCGATCTGGGCAGCGTGCGGAACCAGATGACCAATATCCCGGGCCTGTACGCCGCGGGCGAGTGTGATTACCAGTACCACGGTGCCAATCGACTGGGTGCGAACTCGCTGCTGTCCTGCGTCTACGCGGGTCAGGTGGTGGGCCCCGCCGCCGTCAAATGGGCGCAGAACCAGACGAAGACTGGGGAGACGCCCGCCAGCGCGCTGGCCGCCGCGGACAAACGCTGGACCGACCACTTCAACGATCTGGGCGGCCGCGAGGGGAGCGAGAATCCGTATGTGATCCACGAGGAGCTGGGCCGGTGGATGCTCGAGAATGTCACGATCGTGCGCGAGAACGACAAGCTGCGCGCGACTGACGCGAAGATCCTCGAGCTCATGGAGCGTTGGCACAACGCCAGCGTCCTCGACCACGGTCGATGGGCGAATGCCCCATTGTCGTTCCTCAACCAGCTCTGGAACATGCTGCATCTCTCGCGCGTGGTCACGCTCGGCGCGTTGGCGCGCGATGAATCCCGCGGCGCGCACTACAAGCCCGCCTTTCCCACTCGCGACGACGCCAACTGGATGAAGACCACGATCGCCGACTTCTCGCCCGAAGGGCCGAAGTTCCACTACGAACCGGTCGATGTCTCACTGTACGCTCCGGTCGAGCGTAAGTACGACTAGGAGGTGATCGAGATGGCCCGTCAGACAATCGAGCTTCGCATCAAGCGTCAGGATTCCCCCACCGGGGCCGCCCGCTGGGAAGAGTTCTCGCTGCCCTACCAGCCCAGCATGAATGTGATCTCGGCACTCATGGAGATCCGCAAGAACCCGGTCACCCGGGACGGCGCCAAGACCACACCGGTCAACTGGGAGTCGTCATGCCTGGAAGAGGTCTGCGGCTCATGCACCATGTTGGTGAACGGAAAGCCGCGGCAGTCATGCACGGCGTTGGTCGATTCGCTGGGCGATGCCGTCATCACCCTGGAGCCGCTCACCAAGTTCCCGGTGGTGCGCGACCTACAAGTGGATCGCAAGCCCATGTTCGATTCGCTCAAACGGGTGAAGGCCTGGATCCCGATCGACGGAACCTATGACCTTGGGGTCGGCCCGCGTCTCTCGCAGAGCGAGCAGGAGATCAACTACGCATTCTCGCGCTGCATGACCTGCGGCTGCTGCATGGAGGTCTGCCCGCAGTACAACGAGCGTTCGGACTTCATGGGGCCCGCTCCGCTCGCGCAGGTCAGGCTGTTCAACTCCCATCCGACGGGCCGCATGAACGCGCACGAGCGGCTTGACGCGATCATGGGCAAGGGCGGCCTTGTGGACTGCGGCAACGCGCAGAACTGCGTGGAGGTGTGTCCCAAGGAGATCCCCCTGACCGAGGCATTCGGCGAACTGGGGCGACAGACCACGGTGTACTGGCTCCAGAACCTGCTGCAGAAATAGGCGCCATGAACCGCCCCGCTGGCCATCAGACTTCTGGATCCGGCGGCAGCGGCGCCCGATTCCTTTCGGACCTGCAACACTTCGTCGCGAACGAACGGTCGCACAGCACCGCCGAAGTGCGCCAGGCGCTCTACGCGTGGGTGCGCAACGCCCAAGCCGAGGCGCCCAGCATCGCGCTCGTGCACCAATTCTCGGCCCGCGCCCTGTCGGTGGCCAACGCGTCCATGGGGCGTGGTGATTCCGCGGCGGAACTGCGCGCTCACTTGCTCCAGAGTTGCCACGCGGAGGCCAGCGACCTGACCACGGCGATCGAAGGCGTTGCGAAGACCGCCGCCGCAACCATCACGGCGAGCGAACCGTGGATCGCCACTCTGTCCAACAGCACTGCCGTGCTCGAGGCGCTACGCCTGCTGCACCGCGAGGGCCGCGGACCGCGCGTGCTGTTGGCCGAGAGCCGACCGCGGCTGGAAGGCCGCGATCTAGCCACGACGCTCGCTGCGCAGGGGATCCCCGTGTGGGTCGTGGCCGACGCCGCGCTCCCGATGGTGATGCAGCAGGCCGCCGCGCTGTGGCTCGGCGCCGCTGCCGTCACCGAAATCGGCGCCCTCAACAAGACTGGTTCGTTCGTGGCAGCACTGGCCGCGCGCGAGCATGGGGTGACCGTGCATGTGTTGGCCCATCGCCGCAAGTTCCTGCCCGCGGCAACGCGGGCCCTCGCGATCGCCGAGATGCCCGCTGCCGAGCTGTGGGAGAACCCGCCACAGGGCGTGCGCCCGCGCAATATCCAGTTCGAGATCGTGCCCATGAAACTTCTGCGCGGCATCTGCACCGAGGACGGCGTGGTAGGCCCGAGCGAAGCCGTGTTAGTCGCCCAGGACCGCGCGCTGCCCGACGAACTCGCGAGTTCACCGCGGGAGCAGTAGGCGCGATCCCACGCGCGAATCAGCGCGCGTCCAACCACACCACTTGCGTTTCGATGCTTCCGTCCGCGAACAACTCCAGCCGACGGTATCCACGGCGCGCAGAGTCGATCCGGTGCACCTCGAGAAACGGTGGCTCCTCGCCCACCGGTTCGTCCGTGGGATGTTCGGCCTGCAGGCATGTGGACGGAGTGACCAGCAACCGCACGCCCTGTTCGACGCGGTCGTCCGCACAGTGCAAGTGCCCCGCGACGGCGACACGCACCTGAGGGAAGCGGCACGCGATCACCAGCAACTCCGAGGCGTCCTCCAGCTGACAAGAAGACATCGGACAAACCGTGGCGACCGGGTGATGCAGCAGCACCAGCGTCGGGCGGATCGCTTCGGCACGAAGCGACGCATCCAGCGCGGCGAGTTCCTCACTGCCCAGCCGCCCTCGGGCGTGACCCTGGCGCTGCGAGTCGAGTGAGTGGATCCGCCAGCCGCCTGCGTCGACCGATCGAACCCATCGCACCGAGCCACCGGAGAACTCCCGCCGCATGCCCTGCGGGGCGTCGTGATTGCCGGGGACCACGCACACCGGCATGCTCAGGGATTCGAGCGCGCCGCGCAGATGCACATAGGCCGCATCCGAGCCGTCCTCGGAAAGATCCCCCCCTACGAGGCAGAGGTCCGGCCGCCAAGGATCGCGCCGGATCGACGCGAGCACCTGCTCGAGCGCTGCGGCGGGGTGCGCTCGTCCCCAGTGCGCGGCGGGATCCGCCAGCAGGTGGGTATCGGTGAGATGGACGACGCGAACCGGGACAGGGCCCATGCGCTTCTCCCGGCCTATCGCAGCGCCGCGGCCAGTTCGGGCTTGAGGAACCGACCCGTGTGCGAGCGTTCGCACTCGGCGATCACCTCGGGCGGGCCTTCGGCCAACAGCTCGCCGCCGCCCGAACCGCCATCCGGGCCCAGATCCACCAGCCAGTCGCTGCACCGGATCACATCCAGATTGTGCTCCACCAGTACGACCGTGTCGCCGCGCTGGGTGAGGTCGTCCAACACTTCAAGCAGGCGCTGCACATCATTCCAGTGCAACCCCACCGTGGGCTCGTCGAGCACATACAGGGTCGGGCCTGCGCCTTTCTCGCCCAATTCACGCGCGATCTTCAGGCGTTGCGCCTCCCCGCCCGAAAGCTGGTTCGCAGGCTGCCCCAACCTCAGGTAACCCAGCCCGACACGCTTGAGGATATGCAGCAACCGGGTGAAGCGCGGCTCGGTGGCGAAGTGCTCGAACGCCTCATCCACGCTCATGTCGAGCGCATCCTTGATGTTCTTGCCACGGTATCTCACCTCGAGCAACTCGCGCTTGAACCGATCCCCACCGCAGACCTCGCACGGCACCATCAGGTCGGCAAGGAAGTACATCTCGACCGACACCCAGCCTGCACCTTCGCAATGGTCGCAACGGCCACCCGCGGTGTTGAAAGAGAAGGCGCCGTCCTTGTAGCCTCGGGCCAACGCTGCGGGCTGACGCCCGTAGAGTTCGCGCAGCGCAGCGTAGGCGCCCATGTAGGACACAGGGCACGAGCGCGGCGTGCGGCCGATGGGCGACTGGTCCACGAGCACCACTCGTTTCACCTTCTCCAATCCGGTCACCTTGTCGTGCGCGCCGATCGCGTCATCCTCGCGCCCCTCGAACTTGCGCAGCGCAACCCGATACAGCACCTCCTCCACCAAGCTGCTCTTGCCCGAGCCCGACACGCCGGTCACCGAAGTGAGCCGCCCCAATGGGATGCGCGCGGTCACCTGTTTCAGATTGTGATGCGTCGCGCCGTGCACCGTGATGAATCCGTCCGGTTCACCCACCCGACGCTTGCGATGCACTCGCTTCTCGCCGCTCAGGTACAGGGCGGTCTCGGAGCCAATCGCATGCACCGCGCCGGCAGCGGGTCCGGCATATAGCAGATGGCCCCCCTGCTCGCCGGCGCCGGGACCCAGATCCACCAAGTGGACTGCCGCGCGGATCACGAGCGGCTCGTGTTCCACGACCACCACCGTGTTCCCGCGACTCGCGAGCTCCTCGATGATCCCGATCAACCGGTGGGTATCGCGCGGATGCAGCCCCACCGTGGGCTCATCCAGCACATACAGCGTGTCGGCCAGGTTCGCTCCGAGCGCATTGGCGAGTTCGATCCGCTGCGCCTCGCCGCCCGACAGCGTGCGGGTCAGCCGATCGAGTGTGAGATAACCCAGGTCCACGCGCAGCAGGAACCGCAGCCGCGCCTCGAGTTCAGTGAGTGCGGGGCCCGCGATCACGCGCTCGCTCTCACGGAATGCAAGGCCAGCGAGGTAGCCGACCATGTCGGTGACCGTCAATGCGACCACCTCGGAGATGGACTTCCCGCCCAGCTTCACGCGCAGCGCCTCGGGGCGCAGCCGCGCACCCCCACAGTCCTCGCACCGCCGGGGGGTCTGGTAGCGCTTCACGATGAAGCGATTGCCGGCCTTGTAGCTCTTCTGCTGCAATCCTTCGAGGAACGGGATCACGCCCTTGAACTTCTTGTCCCCGTTCAGCAGGAGCTGCTGCTGGGCCTGGCCCAGCTTCTTCCATGGCTTGTCGAGCGGTATCCCATGCTCGGCGGACAGCTTCTGCAGTCTCGGCCACACCACGGAGCGCCACGACCCCGCCCATGGCGCCAACGCACCTTCCTCCACCGTCCGGGTTTCGTCCGGCACGATCAAGTCGGTCGAGAATCGCAGCACATCGCCAAAGCCCTTGCATGTGGGGCAGCCGCCGAGCGGGCTGTTGAATGAGAACAGCGCCGGCTCCGGCCGCATGGCGGGCTCCCCACAATGCGCACACTCCCAACGCTCGCTGCGCCGCTCAGGTGTGCGCTCGGCGTGGGCCAACTCCAGCCGGCCCTCCCCGCGGCGGAACGCAGCTTCGCACGATTCCGCCAGCCGCTGGCCCTCGTCCGCGTGCCAAGTGAACCGATCGATCACCAGCGCAAGCGAAGTCGCGCCCTTTCGCAGCTTGGGCAGCGGTTCGAGTGGCGTCACCTGCCCGCCAATCAGGGCGCGCGTGTAACCGGCGCGCAACAGGTTCTCGGCCTGCTCGCCCCAGGGAATGCGGTTCGAAAGAGTGACCTGCGCCAGCACCAGGAGTATTTCGCCCTCAGTCCAATGCGTGGCCTCCCGCGCGATCGTCTGCGGCGAGTCGGCTGCCACCACTTGGCCGCACTTGCCGCAGTGCACCGTTCCCAGCCGCGCGAACATCAGGCGCAGATAGTCGTGAATCTCGGTCGAAGTGCCTACGGTCGAGCGCACGCTGCGCGCTGGCGCAACCTGCTGGATGCTCACGGCCGGAGTCAGCCCGTGGATGGCGTCCACATCAGGGCGGGGCAGCCGGTCGAGGAACTGCTTGGCGTAAGTACTGACCGACTCCACGTAGCGGCGCTGGCCCTCGGCATACAAGGTGTCGAACGCAAGCGACGACTTGCCTGAACCGGACAC
>JANLOU010000356.1:0-15066 GCA_031366735.1 Candidatus Eiseniibacteriota bacterium | reverse complement strand
CGGGGCGGCGGTCGGCCGGAAGTTGGGCCAGCGCCAGCAGCGCATCGCCCAGGGCAGTGGCCTCGCGCGGGGAATCGGCGCGCGCGCTGTCGCCCTCGAGCGTTGCGGCGAACCCGCGCACCTGGGTGGCCGCGCGCCCGCGCAGCGCCGCCTGCAACTCGCGCGTCACCCGCTCGCTCACGCTGCGGCGCGAATCCGCCCCGGGTCGGGCGGGATCGGACGAGAGGTCCATGCTGTTGGAGCGATCCACCAAGACCAGCACGCGACGCCCCGAGGCAGGCAACACGCGCTCCAGCACGGGCTGCGCCAGCAACCACAGCAACAGCGCCAAGGCGATGGCGCGCAAGGCCATGAACAACCGACGCGAGAGCGGCGGGAGCGGCGGCATGCGGAACCGGTACGACCACACGGCGAGCGCGCCCAGCACCACGGTGAGCGCCGCGAGCAGGATCCATGGGGCATTGGGGGCGAGGTGGAGGCGCAGGTCGGTCATGAGAGGAGGCGAGAGCCTAGGGAACGGGCCGCATCGCCACAAGGCCGTTGTCGCGGATGCAGGCTTCCCAGGGCCGGACGCGGGCGATAGACTCGGGGCAGGCAGGGTCGGGTGACCGCGCCCGATGGATGCCGCCCCACTCTTCAATAGGAGCCACAATGCGCCGCCCGCACTTCCGATTCACTGCGCTGCTGGCCTCTCTGGCCACCAGTGCCGCATTGCTCGCCACGACCGTGCACGCGGTCTGCAATGGCACGCTGCAACTCGCGTTTCCCACCACCTACACCGTCGGTACTGGCGGCGACGGCCTGACGATCGCCGACTTCAATGAGGACGGCATCCTCGATGTGGCGGTGGCGGTGAGCCATCGTGAACAGGGACTCGTGCAGGGTGAGATCGCCGTGCGACTGGGGCAGGGCGCGGGCGGTGTGGGCAACGGCACGCTGGGCCCGCTTGTGGCCTTTTCCGGCGGGCTCTCTCCGATCGGGCTGGAAGCGGCCGACTTGAATGGTGACGGCATCCTCGATCTGGTCACCTGCAACTTCGGCTCGAACACGGTGGCGGTGCTGCGCGGCAATGGCGTCGGTGGCGTGGGGGACGGGACTTTTGCGGCGCCCGTATTCTGGAGCGCTGGGCCTTCGCCCCACCATCTGGTGCTCGCCGACTTCAATGAGGACGGCATCGTCGACATCGCCGTGGCGAACAATACGCAGCCGCGCTTGAGCGTGCTGCTCGGGCTTGGAGCGGGCGGCGTCGGTGACGGAACCTTCGCGCCTCCGACCGCGCTCACGATGAACAACTTTGGCACAGGCATCGCCGCTGCTGATGTGGATAACGATGGCATCCTCGACCTGATGGGGAGCGAGTACACCTCGGGCACGATCGCGCTGTTCAAGGGACTCGGCGCGGGCGGTGTGGGCAATGGCGCATTCAGCCCCGCGGTCCACATCACCGCTGGACCCGAGCCCTACGATATCGAGGCGGCGGACTTCGATGAGGACGGCAGTGTCGATCTGGTGGTGTCCAACACCGGCGCCGGCGGCCTTCGCCACCTGAAGGGCAACGGCAATGGCACCTTCTCGGACCAGGGCAATCTGATCACTGGCATCATTGGCGATGCCGACGCCGGCGACTATGACAACGACGGCATCCTCGACTTGTTCGTGGTCCACTCGAGCGGCAACCAGTTCACGCTCCTCAAGGGACAGGGCGCGGGCGGCGTGGGCAACGGCACATTCCTCGTGGCGCGCCAGTTCTCCGTTCCGGGCTTCCCCGCGTGCGTTGTCGCCGCGGACCTGAATGAGGATGGTTTTCTGGATGCGGCCATGACCAACTACACCGCGAACTCGGTCGCACTCTCGATCACCACCTGCACGGCCACCCCGGTCGCGTTCCAGATCACCTCGGTCCGGGATGTTCCGCGCGATCAAGGCGGGCGCGTGTTCGTGACTTGGAACAAGCACCCCTCCGACGCCACGGGTGGAGTGGTGACCGGCTACCGCGTGTGGCGCCGCATTCCGGCGGCCGCGGCCCTGCGCGCAGCGCCCGCTGCGGGCGCCGAGCGCCGAGTCACCCGCACGGCAGCCGAGGTGGTGTACTGGGAGGCCGCCGCCGCGCTGCCCGCGCAACGGCTCGCCGCGTATGGCTACACTTCGCAGACACCGCAGGACTCCATGAGCGGGAGCAACCCCTATTCCGCATTCTTCGTCACCGCCACCACCTCGAACCCTGACTCGTTCTTCGACACCGCCACCGATAGTGGGTATTCGGTCGACAACCTGCCGCCGTTGGCGCCCTCGCAGGTGAGCAGCCAGTACCTTGCCGGGCGGGTCGTGTTGGGCTGGCAGCCCAACGGCGAAGCGGATCTGGCAGGCTACGATGTGCATCGCGGCACGAGCGCGTTCTTCGTGCCGACCCAGGCCAATCGGCTCATGCACTCCGGGAGCCTTGGCTACGAAGACGGGCAGGGCACCCTGAGTTCGTTCTACAAGATCGCGGCGGTCGATGTGCACGGCAATGTCGGCGCGTATGTGCTGGTGGAGCCGAACGGTCCGGTGGGCATCGAACTGGCGCTGCTCTCGAGCGATCCTCGCCCCGGCGATGTGGAGTTGGTGTGGTACGCCGATGCGATCGCAATGCCGCTGGTCAATCTGGAGCGTCGCGACAGCGATGGCGCTTGGCAGACGCTGGCGCAGGGCACACCCGATGCCAGCGGGCGTCTGGCATTCCACGATGTCTCTGCGGTTGCGGGCGGGGACTATCGCTACCGGCTGGTCTGGATCACCGCAGCCGGCACCCAGACCTCACCCGAGATCAGCATCCGCGTTCCCGGACTGGCGCTCGCCCTCGCGGGTGCTCGTCCCCACCCCGCGCCCTCCACCCAGCTTGCGCTGCAGTTCACGCTGCGTGACGGCTCGGCCGCCTCGCTCGAGTTGTACGACGCCGCGGGCCGCCGTGTGGCGCAGCAGGCGGTGGGAGTGCTCGGCCCGGGACCGCACACGGTCTCCTTCGCGCAGGCGCGATTGTCGCCGGGCGTCTACCTGGCCCGACTGGCGCAGGGAACGGAAGAGCGGCGGACGCGGGTGGTGGTGATCCGCTAGCGGCAGGGGAACACGCGCGGCGCGACGCCTTCAGCTCTCGGCGCGCGCCGCGCGTTCCTGGTCCGCCAAGCGCAGCCCCTCGAGGATGAGGCGATCGAGATCCAGGTCGAGCTGGATATCCTCGCCCACCCCCGACTCGCCCGGCACGAACCGGAACCTGCCGTCGCGCCAGAGCAACACGCCATACACGATGCGACGCAGGACCTCGTGCACCGCATCGCGCACGGCCTCGGGCGAGGCATCCCCGGCTTCGATGAGTAACTGACCGATCCGGCGCCGCGGCTCGAGCCGCTGGCGTTCGAGCGCGCGCGCCAGTGCCTGCGCGGGAATCACGCCGCGATGCAACAGCACTTCGCCCGCGCGCACGGCCAGCCCGCTGGTGCGGGCGAACACGGGGCGCCCGCGGTCATAGAGCAGGTCCACGCGTTCGTTCTCGCGGCTGAACTCGAGTCGACCGGTGGCCTGCGAGAGTTGCAACAACTGCAGCACCTCGGAGGGGAAGAAGTGCCCGAGGTCGCCTTCGAGCGCAGCGGGGATCACGAGGCCCGCTCCGGCACTTCGCCCACTACCTTGCCGACCTGCTTGGCGTGGCCGGTCATGACGCGCAGGTTGTACCAGCCCAGTGCGACGACCTGCAGCACCGTGGCCGAGAGCATCAGGCCCAGTGCGATCTCGGTGAGCCGCGTCAGGCCCTGCGCCACCTCGCCGCGCACGGCCACGGTCAGCGTGAACAGCGCAATGAGCGAAGTGCTCATCACGCCGGTCATGCGACCAAAGAAAGTGGGCTGGATGCGCAGGGGGCCGACGAACAGGTACAGGCCAGCGCCTCCCACGAGGAGCACGCCGTAGCGCAGCACCGCGACCCAGAACACCCAACTCGCCAGCAACTGCGCCGCCGCGAGTCCGGCGAGCATGGCGGCGTTGAACACGATATCCACGAGCGGGTCCAACACCCGGCCCAGCGGCGTGGTCTGACGCCAGCGGCGCGCCAGATAGCCATCGAGCACATCCGAAAGCGAGGCGATCACATAGGCGACCAGTGCGGGGACGAAATGCCGCTCCACCAGGAACAACGCGATCCCCGGCACCATCGCGACCCGCAGCAGCGTGATCATGAGCGGCAGGTTCAGGCCCGAGAGGCGGTGGCCCTCTTCGTTGCGCAGATGTCCCACGAACAGCGTCACGAACAGGAAGGAGGGCAGGATCCAGAGCGAGGTGTTGAGGAAGAAGCGCTCGGCCAGGTCGCGATCCCACGCCAGCGACATCCCCACCGCTGCCACGAAGGCGGCGCCGAAATAGGCCAGCGCCACGGTCCAGATGGAGCGCACCGCGAGTGGATTCGCGAGCAGGTCCAAGCGCACGCGTGCGGCCACGCGATGCACATACGCGGCCCACGCCCGGAGCGAATACCGCTCGCGCCGCAAGTCCTGAAGGTATTCCTCGATGAACACGCTTGCTCCCTCCGCTGGCCTTGCGAGCCTACACGGCACTCCGGCGACCACCAAGCCCGCCGCTCACCCGCCCAGTCGCACGCGAGCCAGCGTCCACAGGATCTTGATGCTCGCCCCGAACACCCCGCGCACCGTGCCCGCCACCTTGGACTTTCCCAATCGGCGACGGCGGTACGAGACCGCCACTTCTTCGCACGCGAGCCGATGCTGCAGCGCGCGCGTCTGCATCTCCACGGTCCAGCCGTAATCGCGGTCGCGCATGCGGAGCCGCGTGAGCGCGTCCCAACGGATCGCCCGGAACGGCCCCAGATCCGTGAACGAAGCGCCCCACATCCGCTTCATGAGCCACGCCGCGAGCCGGTTGCCGAATGCCTGCACCGGTGTGAACGCGCCGCGCTCCTGCTGGCCCAGCACCCGCGAACCGATCACCAACTGCGCACGCCCCGCGGCAATGGGCTCGAGCACCCGCGGTAGTTCGCGGGGATCATCGCTATGGTCGGCATCGAGGAACACCACCACATCGGGCGGCTCGGCAGCCAGAAACGCCAACCCCGCCAGACAGGCCTGGCCGTAACCTCGGCGCGGCTCGCTCACCACCTGCGCACCCCGAGCGCGCGCGACTTCGGCGGTGTGGTCGCGCGAGCCGTTGTCGACCACCACGATGCGCGTCAAGATCGGGCGAGTGCCGCCTGCCACCGGCACGGCCTCGCCGGCGCGCGGCAGATCCGCAAGCACCCGAGCGAGCGGCCCTTCCTCATCGAGTGCGGGAATCAGGATGGCGAAAGTCATGCGAAGCGGCTTGCTCGCAGGCTCAGCGAGCGTGCGACGACATCACAGGCGCGTCTTCTTGAACGCGTGCAACGAGGTGATGCCCTTCAAGCATTTGGGACAGGGCGAATCCCCCAGATGCCCGAGCGCTTCATCCAGTGAATCGTAGGTGTAGAAGCGTCCGTCCTTGGCGCCCCCCTCCACCACCTTGAGCGCGAACGCGGACTCCTTCACATCGACACACGGCGGAACATGCACGCGATCGGCGGCCACCCGGTCCGTGATGCCAATGAGTCGTCCTGCCTTCACGAGCCGGCGGAAGTCCTCGAGTGTGCGGATCTCCTGCATGGTCCCTCCTCGCCAAGGGCCGGAGCGTATTGCCCCGGCCCTTGCGGGTTGGCTAACGGCGGTCGCTCTCGGCGGCGGAACCGCGCACGGCAGCCTGCGCTGCCGCGAGCCGGGCGATGGGCACCCGGAACGGCGAGCACGACACATAGTCGAGGCCGATACTGTGGCAGAACTCCACCGAGGCCGGATCGCCTCCGTGCTCGCCACAGATGCCGACCTTGAGACCCTTGCGCGTTCCGCGTCCTTCGCGGACTGCCCACTTCATCAACTCGCCCACACCCTCGGTATCCACCGAGACGAACGGATCGCCCGCGAGCACCTTGCGCTGCACATACTCGGGCAGGAACTTGCCCGCGTCATCGCGCGAGAACCCGTAGGTCATCTGCGTCAGGTCGTTCGTGCCGAACGAGAAGAACTCGGCCTCCTCGGCGATGCGTGCCGCCGTCACCGCTGCGCGCGGCACCTCGATCATGGTTCCGACCAGGTACTGCAGCTTCACGCCCTTCTTCGTCATCGTCTCCTCGGCCACGCGCCGAACGATCGCGGCCTGATCCTTGAGCTCGGCCACGGTCCCGACCAACGGGATCATCACCTCGGGAGTGACGCTACCGCCCTTGGCCGTGACCTCGCACGCCGCCTCGAAGATGGCCCGCGCCTGCATCTCGGTGATCTCCGGATAGGTGATCCCCAGACGGCAGCCGCGGTGTCCCAACATCGGGTTGAACTCGTGCAGGTCCTCGACACGCCGCAGCAGCTCGGGCATGCCTTTCTTGAGTTGCGCCACCGTGAGGCGGTAACGCTTGGCCATGTCCTTCTTCTGCGCCAGCGTCGCCTTGGAGAAGATGGCGATGTCCACCATGAGGTCCTCGCGCTTGGGCAGGAACTCGTGCAGCGGCGGATCGAGCGTGCGGATGGTGACGGCGTAGCCGCTCATGGATTTGAACAGCCCACGGAAATCCGCGCGCTGGAACGGGAGCAACTTGGCGAGTGCGCCCTTGTACTCCTTGAGCGGAGCGGCCAGCTCTTTCTGGAGCGCCTTCACCTCGGCCTGCAGCTCCTTGGCGTCACCGCCCATCGAAGCGGCCAACGCCTTGGTCTTCTCGGATAGCTTGGCCTCGATCGCCTTCACGCGCGGCGCCGCCATGATCATGCGCACCACATGCGGCAGGCGATCCTCGGCGAAGAACATATGCTCGGTGCGGCACAGGCCGATGCCCTCGGCGCCGAACTCGCGCGCGCGCTTGGCATCCACCGGCACATCGGCGTTCGCACGCACCTTGAGCTGACGGTACTTGTCGGCGATCGCCATGAACTCCTGGAACTCGCCCGAGACAGCGGCTTCGATGGTGGGCACCGCGCCCAGCATGACGCGTCCGGTCGAGCCATCGAGCGTGATCCAGTCGCCTTCCTTCACGGTGATGCCATCCACCGTCATGCGACGGTGCTTATCGTCCACATGCACAGTGCCGGCGCCCGAGACGCACGGCTTGCCCATGCCGCGTGCGACCACCGCTGCGTGCGAAGTCATGCCGCCGGTTGCGGTGAGGATGCCCTGCGCGGCATCCATGCCATGGATGTCGTCGGGCGTGGTCTCCTTGCGCACCAGGATGACCCGGTCCTTGCCGTGTCCCAGTTCGGCGGCGGTGTCCGCATCGAACACAGCCTTGCCGACCGCGGCGCCCGGGGAGGCTGCCAGACCCACCGCGATGACCTTGACCTTGGCCTTGGGGTCGAGGCGCGGGTGGAGCAGTTGGTCCAGCGAGGTGGCATCCACGCGCAGGATGGCTTCCTGCTCGGAGATGAGTTTCTCGTGCACCATGTCCACCGCGATCTTGACTGCGGCTTGCGCGGTGCGCTTGCCGTTGCGCGTCTGCAGCAGGTAGAGCGTGCCGTCCTCGATCGTGAACTCGAAGTCCTGGATATCGCGGTAGTGCTGCTCCAGCCGGCTCGTGATCTCGCGCAACTGGTGGTAGGCCGCGGGCATCTCGTCCTTGAGGTCGGCGATGGGGCGCGGCGTGCGCACCCCCGCCACGACATCCTCGCCCTGCGCGTTCGTCAGGTACTCCCCATAGAAGTGCCGCTCCCCGGTGGACGGATTGCGCGTGAATCCCACGCCCGTCGCCGAGGTGTCGCCCATGTTGCCGAACACCATGGCCTGCACATTCACAGCAGTCCCGATGTCGGCGGGGATGTTGTTCTGCTTGCGGTAGTAGATGGCGCGGTCGTTGTTCCATGACCGGAAGACGGCATCGCGCGACAGCGCCAACTGCTCGTACGGGTCCTGCGGGAAATCGCGTCCCGCGGACTTGCGCACATGCCGCTTGAACTCCAGCACCAACTGCTCCAGATCGTTCGAGGTCAGCTCGGTATCGAGCTTCACCTTCCGCTTGTGCTTGAAGCGCTCGATGATGTCCTCGAAGTGACGCTTCTCGAAGTCCATGACGACCGAAGCGAACATCTGGATGAACCGGCGGTAGCAGTCCCACGCGAAACGCGAATTGCCGGTCTTGCGCGCCAGCCCCTGCACCGAGAGATCGTTCAGCCCCAGATTGAGGATCGTGTCCATCATGCCGGGCATGGAGAACTTGGCGCCCGAGCGCACCGACACGAGCAGCGGGTCGTCCGCATCGCCCAGCTTCTTGCCGAGCAACGCCTCCAGGCGTTCGAGCGCCTCACCCTGCTGCGCGCGGAAATCGTGCGGGAGCAACTTGCCGTTGGCGTAATAGTGGCGGCACACGCTGGTGGTGATCGTGAAGCCCGGGGGCACGGGCACGCCGGCATTGGTCATCTCGGCCAGGCCTGCACCTTTGCCGCCGAGCACATCCTTCATGGACCCGTCGCCTTCGGCGCGGCCGTCCCCGTAGAAGTAGATGTATTTCTCCGTCATGGTCGCGCTCTCCATCCCGCCATCAATGGCGGGTTCCTGCTCGGTCGTGCTCATGAGTTCCCTCTATCGCCCGAGGACGCGCCCTCGGCGCACCGTTGGCAAACGGAAGATCGCCTCGTCGATGGGACCATCGACGGTGACCTTGCGCACATTGAATGTGGTGAGCAGCGTGCCATCCACGAACCGCTGCTCGGTGAAAGGCAACTGGAGGCCGGCCACGGGTCGGATGTCCGTGAGCATCCGGCGCTCGTGCCAGAGCCGATCGGCCCCCAACGCACCATCGATCGCCACCACTCGACGGGTGCTGGAATCCAGCACCAATCGAGTGTGGATACCGCGTGCGGTGACGAAATCCACCAGGTCGCAATCGCGACCATTCACTCGTTCCTTCCCGCGCGCCGTCGCGCGAGCGCCCGGGGCCAGCGCCCCGCGCAGGGTGTTCACCAGATCGCTCTCGAAGATCGTCTGCATGCTCTCGACCCCGGCGCTGTCCGCGAGCGACAGCGACGCAGTGTCGGCCTGCGCCAGCATCCACCCTTTCCTGCCGTCCAATACTTGGTGGCTCTCGAACTCGAAGATCTTGTTGCTGAACACCAGGCGCGAAGGATTCACGCGCACCATGCTGAACTGACCCGGGATCTCGTTGGGGCCCGCCACCGCCAGCATCTCCCCTTCGACAACCGTGCTCTTCACGCTCCGCAAGCGGGCCGCTCCGCCGTGTGCGACTGCGGCCTGCTCCACCAGTTGGCGGCCCCGCAGCAGTTCGGCCGCGGTGGGCGCCGCAAGCGTGTCGATGGTTGTCACGATGGGTCGATCGACGGGTTCCACCTGCACCGCGCCGAACACTGCCAGCGCAGAGGTGAGCGAATCGGCCGGGCCCACGACCACCAAGCGGGCCCCTTGGCGCAACGCCAGGGCGGCAGCCGCAGGATCGCCCAAGCGAGCGGGATCGGAATACCGCGCAGCGGTTCGCGCCAACTCATCCGCTGGCTGGCCCGCGAGCTGAGCATTGAGCCAGGCGGTCAGTTGCGCTCCCGGCGATTCCAGCGCCAGTGGCCAACTGCGCGCCACCATGCGGCGCAACGACTCCAGTGCGGGGCCCTTGGGGGGCCCCGTGGCGAGCGCATCGATCGCGTCGTGCATCTGCTTGGCCGTGCGCCCGACTTGCGACAGCGATGAGGGCGCGCTGAACAGCAACAAGCTGGCATCCGCGAGCGTCACGAGTTGCACGCGGGATCCGGGCGGAAGGGATTCACTCTCGTTGAGCGCCGCGGCGAGCAGAGTCCACGCCGGCAGCGCGGGATCGGCACGGCCAGGCGCGAGCGCCCCCCAACGGATCTCGGCGGTGGGAGCTTCGCGGGCATCGATCACGCGCACACCCGGAATCGGCGCAGGCGCGGGACGCGCCGGATCGGGCGTCGTGCGGCCGGCCCAGGTCCCGAAGCGCGCTTCGACTGCAGCGAAGACCTGCTCGGGAGAGACTTCGCCTGTCACGGCGAGCACTGCGCGATCGGGCCGCCAACGGTCGCGATGGAACGCGCGCAGGTGATCGCCCTTGGTGGCGAACAGTGCGTCGATGGCGCCCTGCTGCGAGCGGGCATAGGGGTGGGAGCCGAACAGGGCCGACCAGGCGCGTTCATCCGCGATGCCGGCGCCGTTGCGACGGAAGGTGCCGAGTTGTTGCGCCGCCTGACGGCGGACTCCCTCGAACGCTTCGGGGTCGAAGAGCGGATTGAGCACGGCGTCGGAGATCAGCTCGAGCCCTGCGGCCAGATCGCCCGCGCGGAACCCGCCCGCGACCATCGCGGCGTCGCGGGTGACGGAGACATTGAACACGCCGCCGATGCGTTCGAGGTCGGCGGCGAACTGTTGCGCGGTGCGCGACGCGGTGCCCTGTCGCAGCATCTGCGCGGTGAGCGAAGCCACCCCGGTCGGTGCGGCCCCTTCGGCGGCCGATCCGGCGGGCACCATGAGCTGCACCTGCACCAAGCCCGAGCCCGGCTGGGGGAACACGGCGATTCTCAGCCCGTTGGCGAGCGTCCGGGTGGCGGGTGTCATGAACCGCAACGGGGGCGCGGCAAGTGGCGCCGATTCCAGCAGGGTGGCTGCTGGCAGGCGCACAGGCCACGCGCTCGCCAGCGCCAGCAGGACCAGCACACGCCACAGCGTTCGCGTTCTCATCGGCCACCTCCCCCGGGCGCGAGCCACACCACCCCGCGCGCGGACTCGGTGAGGACGCGTTGCGCCACGCGTTGCACCGCGGCTGGGGTCAGGTGTCGCAGGGCGTCCAGTCGCGCGGCGGCGTGCGCAGCATCGCCGGTGAGCAGTTCGGCCTCGCCCAAAGCCAGCGCCCGACCACGGCTGGTCTGTTGCGCGAACAGCGTGCTGGTCTCGAGCCCGCGGCGCGCGGAGTCGAGTTCCTCCTCGCTCACCGGTTCGCGCGAGAGCCGGCCGACTTCATCCAGCAGGACCCTCTCAGCAGTGGCGGTATCGGCGTCGGTCCCGACCACCGCGAAGCTCCACAGGAGCGAGGCATCGCGGTGGATGTTGCAGCCTGCCTGCGCGGCGAGCGCGACCTTCCCTTCGCTGACCAGCGCACGCGGCAGCCGCGCCCCATCGCCCGTGCCGAGCAGACGGGCCAGCACCTCGAGCGCGGGCGCATCGGGATCACTCGCTCCCGGCCCGCGCCACCCCGCGAACAGGATCCTCGCGGGCGCGTCCGAGCGCTGGAAACTGCGGCGCGTCGCAGTAGGCGCGAGCAAGCGTGGGTTCTGGAATGCCGCGCCCTTGGGGAGCGACTCGAAGGACTGCCGGATGCGTTGCAAGGTCGCGGTGGGATCGAAGCGCCCCACCACGGTGAGCACGGCATTGGCGGGCATATACCGTTCGCGCCGCCACGCCTCGAGGTCGCGCAGTGTCACGCGGGCAAGATCCCCCTCGACGCCCAACAGCGGTCGGCCATAGGCCTGCCCGTTGAACACCGTGGCGTACAACGCCGCAAGCCCGCGCGCGATGGGCGCGCGTTGCGCGACAGCCCGACGATCGCCGGCCAACGCGCGGCACTCCTCGGCCAGCGCCGCTGGGCTGGGCCGCAGGCCCGCCATGCGATCGGCTTCGAGTTGGAGCGCAACGCCCACGGCCTCGCCCGGCACGGTCTGCCAGAAACAGGAGTAGTCCGCCGTGGTCGTGGTGTTGGACAGCCCGCCCTCGGCATGGATGCGGCGGCGATGCTCTCCGTCCCGCACGCCTGCGCTGCCGCGGAACATCAGCCGCTCGAACAGTCGCGTCATACCCGAGAGGCCGGGCTTCTCACCGCGTGCGCCCGTGGCGTACCACAGCGCCACATCGGCGGCGGTCGCGGACGAATCCGGCGCGAGCACCACCCGCAATCCGTTCGCGAGGGTCACCCGGGTGATGCCTGAATCGGTGGCGCGCGCCATGGGCGCGATGCTGCACACCAGCCATGCCACGGCACCCAGCACCATGGCGGTCCCCGGTCGGATCATGTACAGGCTCATCCTTTCATCCCACGACTAGCGAAGCGAGACGAGGCGCAGGACCTGATGCTGGCCCGCAGCCTCGAAACGAAGGAAGTACAGCCCCGAGCGCGCGACGCGACCCTGCGCGTCGACACCGTCCCAGGCGACCGCAAGCTCGACCCCCGGCTGCAGCGTGCCCGTCCAGAGCCGACGCACCATGCGACCACTCGCGTCGTACGCCGTCACCCGCGCCGAGGCAGCCGCATAGCCCGAGCCCAGCCGCAGCCGCAGCAGCACCGGTCCATCCCCCAGACGCGCAGGGTTGGCGCTGCCCAGTGCGAACAGGATGGCGTTGGGAGCCGTTGCAGGAGGCACGACCACGGTGTCCGGGATCCAGCGCAGCGCCGCGAGCCCATTGGGGATGCCGTAGCCATACAGCGTATCGGGGTTGGTCGCGCGGCTCGCGGTCTGACGCAGCGCGCGGATGATGAGTGTGGCGGGCCACAGCGGTCGCGCCTGCATCAGGCAGGCCGCCATCCCGGTGATCAGCGGGGCCGAGAAGGAAGTGCCATTGTTGCGAACAAAAGCATTGGGATCGCCCGCTGCGGAGGCCATCAGCACTTTGACCCCCTGCGCCGAGAGGTCCGGCTTGATCCGGCCATCCGCGGTGGGGCCCTTGGAGGAGAAGCCCGCGCGCACACCGAGCGAATCCACCGCGCCAATCGCCAGCACGCTGTCGCCATTGGCGTCGGCCGGCGCGGCGATCTTGTATCCCACGGTGCGATTCGCGCCATCATTGCCAGCGGAGTTGATCACCAGGATGCCCCGGCTCGCCGCCACTTCGGCGGCCCGAGTGATGATCGTGGTGTGACCATCGAGCATGGGGTAGGTGATATCGGTGCCCGCGCTGTCGGGGAACAGGTTGTATCCCAGCGACGAGCTGATGATGTCGCAACCGATCGAATCCGCCCATTCGGCGCCCATGCCCCAGTAGACCATCTCGATCGGCTTCTCACTGGAGGAGTCCTCGGTCCGCCCCAGGGCGAAGGCCGCCCCGAATCCTGGTCCCAGATACACCCCCGGGGCGTTGCCACCCATGGTGCTGAGCGTCCACTCGCCGTGTTGGAAGTAGAACGGCGTGTCGACGGTGTCCTGCACTGCGCCTGCGCCCGCGATCCCACGCACGAAATCACGCGTCTTGCTGAGGGGCACGATCATGTTGCGCGTGGCCACATGCTTGCGGAAGTAGTTGAAACCCTCATCGAGCACGCACACGAACACGCCGCTGCCGATGTAGCCCGAGTCATGCATCGCCGGCACATTCAACCGCAACAGCTGCGTGTAGGTCTGGCCGTAGTTGAAAGCATGCGTGGCAACCGCTCCGAAGTTGCGCTCGCGCTCAGGCAGCGTGGGCGGCGCCGCTTCCTCGATCGGCGCAGGCATGCGACGCGCGAGCCGGGTCTCGACCATGTCCAGTCGCGTCACGAAATCCAGCTCGGCCAGTCGCGCGAGGCCATCGCCCGAAGTGCGCACCGCCACGCGATTGAACCAACGCGAGGCGCCATAGGGCTGGTAGCCCAGGTTCTGGAGCGCCGCGACATAGCTTGCTTCCAGCGGCAGGTCGAGGTAGTCCACCAGGGGCGAGAGCCCGGCGCGGATGCGGCGCGCGCGCGCCTTGTCGGTCAGTTGGCGCTCGGCCTGGGCGAGACGGGCCGTCAAGTCGCCGGGGCCCTGTTCGCCTTTGTCGGCGAACTCGACCCACACGGCAGTGGGCGCTGCACCCGGAGCAAGCGCCGCGCTCAAACGCGGATCGAGCTTGGCGAGTGTCGCGGCCGAACGCGGCGTGGATCGTGCGGACGAGGGCACGGCCAACGCGGCGAGCAGGACCAACACAAGAGTGCGCAACCTCACAGGGACGATCTCCTTTGGGACCCGCGACCCGGTGCGCACCTCAAGCGTGTGCCCCGACTCGCAGCTCCGCCTCCAACATGCCGACCTCGAGCCCTGCGGCATTGGTCACCACCGGACGGCGGTGCGCAGCCAGTAGGGCCTTCTCGTCGTCCCTGAGCACTCCCAACATTTCCAGTACCGCTAAAGTCGCCGGGGCCACGGCTCGCATGGCGCCGTCCTCGCACTTGAGCGCGAGGCCGAGCGAACGATCGGTGGAACCCACCAACTGCAATCCTTCGGCGCCGCCCTTGGCGAGCAGGCGCCCCTTGGTCGCGCGCATGAGCGCGGTGCTGAACGACTCCAGACCCTCCACCGCGATCGGATACGCCGCCATCGCGCGCCCGATGCGCTGCATCGCCTGCGCGCGAGGTTCCGTGCCCCCGCGCTCAGTCGCCTGCGCGAGGCACGCATAACCTTGCGCCATGGCCGCCAACGGCAACGCGAACACCGACACCCCGCACCCATCGATCCCCACCGACATCGACTCCGGCGTGACGCCGCAGCATTCCGCCACGGTGATCCGCATGAGCTGTTGCAGCGGGTGTTCCAGCTTCTCGTAACCTTCCGTCGGCCATCCTTCGGCCAGCGCCAGCGCCAGCATTCCCGCGTGCTTGCCGGAGCAATTATTGTAGAGGCCCGAACGGCGTTGGGGATAGGCCCAGACATCGGCCAGGCTCTCGGGGTCGGCGGGGTGATGATAACCGCACGCCAGATGCTCGATGCCAAGCCCCAGCCCGTCGAGGATGCCGCGGACCAGCCCAAGATGGTACCGGCTCCCGGAATGCGAAGCGGTCATCACGGCCAATTGCTCGTCGGTGTAGCCCCGCGTCAGGGCGTGCCCGCGTTCCACCAGCGGCAGCAACTGGAACGGCTTGGCCGCCGAGCGGAAGGTGGTGGACGCCTCGGGCGTCTGGGTCGCCGCTTCGAGACGGCCCCGAGCGTCCGTCACGGCACACTGCACCCGATGACGCGACTCGATGATCTCGCCACGCCGGACCAGAACCTCGAGGTGGAAACGCATCGTGTCACAGCTCCGGATCAGGAGAGACACGAAGGGCCCGCACGGTGGCGGGCCCTCGTGGTTCAGCGG
>JANLOU010000354.1:0-8016 GCA_031366735.1 Candidatus Eiseniibacteriota bacterium | reverse complement strand
GCGGTGTTGTACAGCGGTGAGCGGTGCCTGGGTGGCGCGAGTATCGCGCATGCGCTCGGGGCGGCCTCGCCCGTGCTCGCCGCCAGCGCGCACGCATGAGCGCCACCTTCCAGACGCGGACGCTCACGCGCTGTCTGGTTTGTGGCAGCGAGCGACTCGGCCCGCTGCCGATGCGCTACGAGCATCTGGGTCAGGTGTTCCCGGCGGCGCGCTGCCTGGAGTGCGACCTGCGCTTCCTGCGCGTGCAGCCCGAGGGGGAATCGCTCGCGCGGCTCTACTGGGCCGAGTATTTCTCGGTGGACTACCGCTGCGGGCGCAGTGATACACACTCGTTCGATGAATCGGCATTCCGCGAGGAGAACCGGGGCCTGCTCAAGCGTTTCGAGCCATTGCGACCCAAGGCTGGCCCCGCGCGGCTGCTCGAGGTGGGGTGTGCGAGCGGTTGGTTGCTCAAGCACGCGAGCGAGCAAGGCTGGCAGGTACGGGGGGTCGAGCTCTCGGAGCACGCCGTCAAGCACGCGCGCGGGCTCGGGTTGGATGTCGTGCAGGGCGCGCTCGAGGACGCTGGGTATGCGGCTGCCTCTGCCGACCTGGTGTACATGGGCGATGTGCTGGAGCATGTGCCCGATTGTGGCGCGAGCATGCGCGAAGTGGCGCGCGTGTTGGCGCCGGGAGGCGCGTTCTTCCTACGCGGACCGATCACCACGCACTCGTTGGCGCGCCGCCTTGGACTGGCGGCCTATGGCGCGCTGGGCCGCGACATCGTCTTGCGCGAACCGCCCTATCACCTTTGGGAGTTCACGCCCCGCTCACTCACGCGGCTCATGCACGAGGTGGGGCTCGAGGTGACGCTCATGGAACAGACCAAGATCCCACCCGGCCGCCCGCACGGCCGCAAGAGTGCGATCCAGAAGCTGGTCCTTGCGGCGATCGACCTGGTCAATGTCCCAATCACGAGCGTGTTCCATGCGTTCGGGGATCGGGTCGTGATGGTGGCGCGTAAGCCACTCGGCTGATTCCGGGCTTGTCCCCGTGCGGGAACTCGCCGATGCTGTGCCCGCTGCGCAGGCGGCCCGCACTCAACCACTCGGCCGACTTCGCGTGGAATACCACCGCACGATCCGCTTCCACCCCTTTCGGAGGAAACATGAGCCGCATGTTCCGTCTGACCGCCGCCGCGCTGTGTCTCGCCTCGCTCGCGGGCGCCGCCATCGCACTCGCCGCCACCACCAAGCCCGGCCACGCCGACCGTGTGGCCCGGGGCAAGTACCTGGTGAACATGATCGGTTGCAACGACTGCCACACGCCGGGCACGTTCTATGGCAGCCCTGACCTGTCGCGGTTCCTCGCGGGCAGCGAGATGGGTTGGGCCGGTCCATGGGGCACCGTGTACGCCGCAAATCTCACCTCGGATTCCGAGACCGGGCTTGGCAAGTGGAGCGAAGTGGAGATCGCCAAGGCCCTCCGCACCGGCAACCGTCCGGATGGTCGCCAGCTCGCGCCCATCATGCCGTGGATGAACTTCGCGAACATGACCACCACCGATGCCATGTCGGTGGCCGCTTACCTCAAGTCGTTGCCCGCCGTGAAGCACGCGGTCCCCGCGCCGGTGCCGCCGGGGGTTACGCCGACGGGTCCCGTGCTCTCGTTCCCGCCGCCCTCGGCGTGGGATGCGCCGCGCACGCCGCCGGCGGGGCACTAGGAACTATTGCCGCAGACGCTGGGATGGGCCGCGCCCGCGCGGGCGCGGCCTAACCTCGATCCGCAGCGAATCGGCAGGTAACGGGGACCGGGACCGGAACACGCTGGTGCGCACGCCCGGCGCGTATCCGGTTCGTTGCCGCCAGAGGTTGGTGCGCAACGCGTGCGTCGCCGGCACTTCGATGGTCAGGCTCCACGCTTGTGCACCCACCCCCGTCATGCACGGGAACGCGGCGCTGGCCCCGCCCAGTGCGAACGCGGAACGCAAGCGGGCGCGCGGTCCGCGCCCGGTGCGAACCAGTCCCGGCGCGGAATCAGGGTACGCGCCATCGAATGCCACCCGGATGCACAGCGGGCCGGCTGTGAGCTCGCGTCTCGCCTCGAGTAGGAGCGTGCCCTTTGGCCGCTCGCCCCAGATCAGGTCGACCCGGCCCTCGCGATCCACCAGCTCGATCCGCGAAGGTTCGAGCCCGCGCGATTCGAGTGCGATCCGCCGTGTGGGCTCGCTCAGAGTCACGAAGATCTCGGTCGCGCCGCGATAGCGGTCCCGTTGTGGATGCAGTTCCAGCACCACGGTCTGCGAATCCGCCTGGACGGCTTCGCGGCCAGCGGGGCCGGTGCCGAGCAACGCGAGTAGGAGCAATGCGAGGTGCATGCTGCGCAGATTGACACTTCCAAACGCCGCTGCACAGGGGCCCACCGTGGCCTGCCCTTACTGGCGTTACTCGCCGCCGTCACGCGGGTGTTCCCGGTGGCGTCGTGGCACGCCCATGCGGCGCTCGAATGGCACGCGCGTCGGCTCGGTCGGCTGGACCAGACGACGCTGTACTGAGGCGAGCGCATCGGCCCTTCTGCACGCCTCGCCCGCGCGCCTTGCACGCACTCGCGCCGGCGCAATCCGCGGCGTTGTCATCGTCGCGTCAGGCACGCTCGCGGGGCGTCGCATTTGCGCACCGTTGCTCGGGGCACGCCGAACGGCCCACGGATTGCTCAAGTGAATCCTCGCGTCGGCCGATGACTGTGGCTCCTACCGGACCCCCGGACTCATCAGCCCGTTTGATACAGGAGGATCGCTTGCTCTTCGGCCCCCTTATGGTGGCCGCGTCGATGTTTGCTGCCCAGTCGACGCACCACCTGCATGAACCCACTGCGCTCCGTCCCGATGTGCAGAACAATGTCGTCTCGGTCTCCGGGCTCGCCCCGGGGCCCCGTCCCACGGCGCCCGCTCCAGTCGCGGGGCAACTGGCACCGGATTTCACTTACCAGTCGCAGGAATACCTGTGGCAGAACCTGCATAACATCCTCGAACGCAGTTCCGTCATGCTCGTCTTTGGTGCGGGGGACGAGCAATTGCTGGCGCTCGAGCACGAACGCGAAGCCCTGCTGGCCGCCGGCGTCACGCCGTTGGCGGTCGTGGACCGCAGGGATGTCGATGCGTGGAGCACGGTGCGCCGGCTGAATCTGGGCTTCAGCCTGTTGGCCGATCCGCGCAGCGTGATCGGTGAACAGTACGGCGTGCTCGATGCGGTCTCGCATCGCTCGCAGCCAGCGTGGTTCGTCATCGACCGGGCGGGGCATGTGTGCGAGGCCGGGCTGGGCTCGTTGCCGCAGCACGGCTGGGGCGAGCTCGCCGCTTCGGCATTGAAGTCCACGGTTCCTGCAGATCGGACCGCGAGCACCGAGGAACGCTGACGCCAGCAGGCGGTGTTGCGATGTTGCGGTGAACGGGCCCGGGCGCTTGCGCCCGGGCCTTCGTCATGCGGCGCGGTGTTCGGCTGCGCCCGGTCCGCACCAGCGCTCGACCACCTGGAACAGTTGCTCGCGCTTGATCGGCTTGGAGAGGAAGTCGTCCATGCCACAGCGGAGGCAGAGCTCGCGGTCGTTCTCCATCGCATTCGCAGTCAATGCCGCGATGGGAGTGTGGGTCGCGGTCCCTTCGGTCGTGCGGATCGCGCGCGTTGCGTCGAAGCCATCCACTCGGGGCATCTGACAATCCATGAGGATCAGGTCGTAGCGCCGCTCCGCGTGCAGTTGGATCGCGACCACGCCATCGGCTGCGACATCGACGACGCAACCCAGCCGCTGCAGCATGTGCACCGCCACCTTCTGGTTGGTGGGGTTGTCCTCGGCCAACAGGATCCGCACGCCGGCGAACGGCTGCGTGGGCACGCTTCCATCCGGTCCCGGCGTCGTCCCGTTCGGCGGGACAAGGCTCAGCGTGTTCGACCGCGCTGGCATGGCCCCGGCGCGGATCAAGAACTCGGGCGACTCGGACCTCGTGAGCAGCGTCTGGATGGCCTGCGCCAGATGCGGCATGCGGACGGGCATCTGCAGCCATCCGTTCGCGCCACCCGCGGCCAGCTGCCGAAGGCGCTCGGGCGTGCTGGTGGCACCCAGGAGCAGGATCGGAATCACGCCGGAGGCGGCGCGCATCGTGCGGCCCAGCGTAATGCCATCCACGCTCTCCAACGGTTCACCGACCAGCGCGAGTGCGAACCCGTCCTCGGCAGCGCTGGCCTCCCGCACGCACTGCACGGCGGCTTCCAGTGTGCGCGCCTCCACCACGCGTGCGCCCCAGGACTCCAGCCAGAGCCGCAGGCCCGTGCGGTTGGCTTCGATCGAATCGGCCAGCAGGACGCGCTGGCCGAGCAACGCGCCGGGCGCCGCGAATCGCGGGGCTGCCGTGGTATCGACGGGGAGCTCCAGGGTGAACCAGAATGTGGATCCGACATCCTCGACGCTCTCCATCCCGATGACGCCGCCCATGGTCTCGACCAGCCGCTTGGAGATCATCAACCCAAGGCCGGTGCCGCCATAGCGCCTCGACATCGATGCGTCGGCCTGTGCGAAGGCGTGGAACAGCACTCCCAGCTTGTCGGCGGGAATGCCGATCCCGGTGTCCCGCACCGACACCCGTAGTTGGGCCTCGGTCTGCGAGGCCAGCGAGCCCTCGATGGTCACGCTCACATGCCCCGCCTCGGTGAACTTGATGGCGTTGCCGACCAGATTGAGCAGGACCTGCCGAATGCGTCCCGGATCGCCGCGCAAATGGTGCGGCACGCCGGGCGGGAAACACAGTGCGAGCGAGATGCCCTTGGCCTCTGCGCGCGAGCGCAACAGCTCCAACACCTCGTCGGTGGCGGTGGCGAGATCGAAGGGGACCGACTCGAGTTTCAGGTGACCGGCCTCGATCTTGGACATGTCCAGGATGTCGTTGATGATCGCGACGAGCGCGTCGGCGGAGTGCTGGATGGTTTCGGTGTACTCGCGCTGCACCGAGTCGAGTCGAGTGTCGAGCAGCAACGACGCCATGCCGATGACGCCGTTCATCGGCGTGCGGATCTCGTGGCTCATCGTGGCCAGGAACTCGCTCTTGGCCCGGTTGGCCGAATCAGCGGCTTCCTTGGCGGCCTTGAGCTCCTCCTCGACGCGTCGGCGCTGGGTGATGTCCTCGACCACATAGGCGAAGCGGTGATGGGCCTCGTAGCCCGGCAGGGGACTGACCACGGCGGAGAACACCTGGAATCCGCCCGGATGGTCGAGCCGGTACTCGAATCCGATCGGCGCACCCGCCTCGGCGCTGGCTCGATATTTCTCGAGCCAGAACTCGATCTGTGCCGCAGGGATGCCCAGCTCGGAACTGCGGCGACCGCGCGTGCCCCCACGGCCAATGCCCATGGAGCGCTCGCTGTGCTCGTTGCTGAACACGAGGACGATATCGTCCTGCTCGATCTCGACGATGCCGCGCATGAGGCTCATCGTGTCATAGAATGTGCGCAGCAGCGCTTCGTTCTCCCGCAGTTCCTCTTGCGAGCGGGCGAGGGAGCCGAGCATGGTATTCACGGTCGCGCTGAGCTGGGCGATCTCGTCTTTGCCCGACATGTGCACTCGTGCAGTGGCGTCGCGTACACGCGCGATCTCCTCGACCTGCGAAGTGAAAGCGGACAACCGGCCGAGCACGAGCTTCTCCAGGAGCAGGTGCACCAGCCAGCCCAGAATGAGCAGGGAGGCGAGCATCGCGGCGACCTGCCACTGCAGGCTGTGCACTCCCTGCCGATAGATGAGCCTTGGAGCGTGCACGGTGAAAAGCAGCAGCGGCCGGCCGTCGATGTCATGGGCCAGCGTGTAGCCGGAGATCGTCCGCGCGTCGATCGGCGTCGACCACGCCTCGTGCTGGGGGCCGAGCTTGCCCAACGCGGTCCGCGCATCCTCGGAGAGGGGGGCGCCCTCCAGCTTCTGGGCGAGCACATCGAGATGCGTGCGCTGGGCCAGGCGCGCCACCTCCTGACTGTCGAGTAGCCGGCCGAACACCATCGTGCCGTGGCTGGGGCCGGAGTTGTCACTCCGGGTGATCGGGCGGAACGAGCACAGCATCGGGCCATCGGGCGTCATCACGAGCCCGCGCCGGCCGGTCAGCGGGAGTGGTCGCGCGCGCGAATCGGCGTGCGCGGAGATCACCCGCTCGAACGCGGGGGGCAGCAGGGTGGGCGCCTTCGAACGCAGCGGGATGTGCTCCCCGTGGACGACATGCCCTTCAAGATCCACCAGCGCGAGCAGGTCCAGATGCAACTGCTCGAATGTGGTCGGCATGAGATTGGTACGCACATATTCCGGGTTGTGGTCGAACACGAATGTGTAGCTGTCATCCCACGCGGACCAGTCGTTGGATTTGGTGTGCAGCTCCTCGAGGGACTGTTCGAGCGCGCTGCGAACGCGGCTGGCGTCCACCAACATGCTCGCTTGCTCCAACTGGCGATAGTCGCCCAGCAGGATGGTCGAGAGGGTCACCGTGAGCACGATCGCCAGCAGCGTGAATGCTCCGGCAAGTGCGATCAGGATATTGCGGCGGATGGTCACAGGGTCCTTTTCTAGAACTCGCGTTGCAGCGTCACGCCGAACAGGAAGGGAGTGGGTCCCGAGATCTGGTCCCGCACCTGGCGATTGCCCACTTGGTTCCAACTCACATGCGGGCCGAGGCTCACGCCCTCGGCCAGCGGCAAGGTGGCCGACAAGCCCGCGCTCCAGACATTCATGCCCTCCAGCGAGGGATCCGCGTACGCCGAGGCGAATCGCCACCAACCCCGGCCATACTCGGCATTCGCAGTGAGCGTCGCGCGGCGCACGGCCTGCTCCACGGAAACGCCGAGCGCGGAGTAGGCGGCGCCCCTGGCCTGCAGCACATCGACCGAGTGACGCGTGTAGGGGCTCCAGCGCCCGACGCTGCGGCCCAGCTCCAGCTCGAGTTCGCCCGTCCCGGGAGCATCCAGCCCGGGATAGGTATACAGCATGGCGCTGGGCTCGATCGTCCACCCCCGCCACTCGAGCGAAGCGGCCAGCGTCAGGTCGAGCTCATTCCAGCGCGGTCCGACGCTCGCAGCGGGTTCCACATTCGCCCATCCGCCGATCGACCAAGCGCCCCACCCCAATGTGAGCGAAGGTTGGTACACCGTCCCTTCGCTCAGGGCGATCCCGCGCCACAGGTAGCGGCTGTTCAGCTCGAGCGCGCTCGAGACCGACAACGCAGGCGCGGGCGCGTCCGCCGCGCGCGCGGCCACGGGCATCGCGGCGAGGACGCAGAGTGACAACCATGCGGACCATCCGACATGCGGCAGCATGGGCCGAGCGGGCATAGGGGGCCTTCCGGAGAGTGTGGGAAGCGACCCAGGCGCGACCCGGGCCGCAACAGCTTCACTCGGAGTATCGGAGGAACTCGTCCAGTCCGAAGGGGGGGTGGGCCGCTCGCATCCAGTTCGTCGTAAATGGCTGCAACCACGCGCGCACTTGCGATGCTGGGCATCCTCGGGTACCTTGCCCGCCCGCTGGACTTCGGGGGGTACCGCCGAGGCCAACCGGATGTCCCGACGAGCCGTACCGTGGTTGAGTGCCGCGGCCCGGCGTCCTATATTCCGCCGCCTGCGGTGGGATCTTGCGGAGGGATGGCCGAGTGGCTTAAGGCGGCGGTCTTGAAAACCGCTGAGCGAAAGCTCCGTGGGTTCGAATCCTACTCCCTCCGCCAGTCGCATCATGGAGTGGTGGCCGAGAGGCCGATGGCAGCCGCCTGCTAAGCGGTTAATCGGGTAAAACCGGTTCGGAGGTTCGAATCCTCTCCACTCCGCCAGCAAAGGACCGGTAGCACGGTCCGAATACCGCCTCATGGTCGAGGTGGGCCCATAGCTCAATTGGATAGAGCGTCTGACTACGGATCAGAAGGTTGGGGGTTCAAATCCTCCTGGGCCCGCCATTCAAGATTCGCCGCGATTTCATCCGGCGGATCATGGCAATCGCGCTCCCTGCGTGAGGTTTTTGACATGAGCC
>JANLOU010000349.1:0-2012 GCA_031366735.1 Candidatus Eiseniibacteriota bacterium | reverse complement strand
CTCGGTCACGCGCTCGGCCATGCGCTTGCCCGCGCGCAGGTAGAACGGCACGCCCTGCCAGCGCCAGTTGTCCACGAAAACGCGCAACGCCGCAAAAGTCGCTTGCGTGGAATCCGGCGCCACATCGGGCTCGGAGCGGTAGCCCTCGTATTGCCCCAGCACGACATCGTCGGGAACCGTGTCACTCCAAGGTTGGCGCAGCGCCTTGAGCACCTTGAGCTTCTCCCCGCGCACATCGTCGGCGTGCCCGCTGTTGGGTGGCTCCATGGCGCACAGCGTCAGCACTTCGAGCAGATGGTTCTGCACGATGTCGCGCAGCACTCCCGTGCTCTCGTAGAACTTGCCTCGCGTGCCAACCCCCACGGTTTCGGCCGCAGTGATCTGCACATGATCGACATACTTGCGATTCCACAGCGGCTCGAAGATCGAGTTCGCGAAGCGGAACACCATGATGTTCTGCACCGTCTCTTTGCCCAGATAGTGATCGATGCGGAATGTCTGCGCTTCGTCGAGCACCTCGGCCACCAGCGCGTTGAGTTGCTTGGCGGTCTCGAGACTGCGCCCGAAGGGCTTCTCGACGATGACCCGCGAGAAGGTCGGCGCCCCCACGGGCACGATCAGCCCGGCGTCGCGAAGCCCTTGGAGGATCGCGGCGAACTCGTTGGGTGGAACCGCGAGATAGAACAGCCGATTCCCAGCAGTCCCCCGCTTGGCGTCCAGATCGGCCAGCACCACGGCGAGTCGGGCGTAGGTACTGGAATCCTTGAAATCGCCGCTCACATACTCGAGTCGCGATTCCCACCAGTCCCACGAAGCCGAATCCAGCGGCGTGCGCGAGTGCTCCGTCACTCCCGCACGCATCTCGGCGATGAACTCCTCGCGGCTCCACGGGCGGCGGGCGCAACCCACCGTCGCGAACGCTTCCGGCAGGTAGCCGCCTGCGTGCAGATTGTGCAGCGCCGGCATGAGCTTGCGGCGCGTGAGATCCCCGGTCGCACCGAACACCACCATCGCGCAGGGCGGCGCGTTGACCGAACGCTTGGGCGGGGGGAGCTCGAGTGGCACTTCGACCCGTGCCGACATGCTACTTCTCCTTCACCGCATGCCCGCCGAACTCGGCGCGCAGCGCGGCCAGGACGCGATCGGTGAAGGTATCCTCCTGGCGCGAGCGGAAGCGTCGCATGAGCGAGAGCGTGAGCACCTCGGCCGGGACATTCTTCTCGATCGCCTCGAGCACCGTCCACCGCCCTTCCCCCGAGTCCTCGACATAGCCACGGATCTTCTCGAGCGCCGGGTCCTTCGCGAAGGCCAACTCGGCCAACTCGAGCAACCACGAGCGGACGACGCTGCCCTGATTCCACAGATGCGAGAGCTTCGCCAAGTCGAACTCATATTCGCTCGCCTTGAGGATCTCGAAACCCTCGGCATACGCCTGCATCATGCCGTACTCGATGCCATTGTGGATCATCTTGGCGAAGTGGCCTGCCCCGACCGGGCCCGTGTGCAGCCAGCCGTCCGGCGGCGCGAGCGTGTCGAAGGCTGGCCGCAGGCGGGCGATCGATTCGGGCTCGCCGCCGGTCATCATGCAGTACCCGTTCTTCAGGCCCCAGATGCCACCCGAGGTGCCGACATCGGCGTAGTGGATCCCGGACTCGGCCAACTGCCGGGCGCGCCGCTGATCATCGTGGAAGTTGGTGTTGCCGCCATCCACAATGAGATCGCCCGAAGTGAGCAATGGGGTCAACAGGTCGATCATGTCGTCGGTGGGCTTGCCCGCCGGCAGCATCACCCACACCACGCGCGGCGCGGCGAGCGAGCGGACCAACTCAGGGATCGAGGCCGCTGCGACGGCGCCATGCGCGGCCGCCTCCTGCACTTTGTCGCTGCTGCGGTTCCACGCGACCACACGATGCCCCCCCTGCAACAGGCGCAGCGTCATGTTGTAGCCCATGCGTCCGAGTCCGACGAATCCGAGTTCCACAGCGGCTCCTTCCCTGGTTCACGATCACGGC
>JANLOU010000346.1:0-12207 GCA_031366735.1 Candidatus Eiseniibacteriota bacterium | reverse complement strand
ATCGCGCTCGCGATCGAGCGGGTGGAGCGGCGCGTGCGCGAGGACCGGGAGCCGCCCGTGGTCGTGGTGAGCGCACTGGCGGGTGTGACCAACCTGCTCGTGGCATTCTGCGCCACCCCGACCGAGCGACACGCACTGGCCATGCGGTTGATCGAACGACACCTCGCGTTCCTTGCCGAAACCGGGCTGCCCCTGGCGACCCTCGACCCGCTGCATGCCGAATGGCGCGCCGAGGCATCGCTCGCCGAAGCCGTGCCGCGCCCGCTCCACGCGGCTGACCGCGACCGCATCCTTGCATTCGGCGAGCGCCTGTCGGCCGAACTTTTCGCCTGCGGACTACGCGCGCGCGGGGTGCAGGCCAGCGCGCATCACGCCGGGCGCATCGGTCTGGTGACCGACGAGCACTTTGGCGCGGCGCACCCGCTGCCCGAACATCCGGCGCGATTGGCGCATGCGCTCAGTCCGCGCGCCCAGGTCGAGGTCGTGACGGGATTCCTTGGCGCCACCCTCGACGGCCGCCCCACGACGCTCGGGCGCGGCGGCTCGGATTACAGCGCCGCACTCATCGGCGCGGCGATCAGCGCGGACGAGATCCAGATCTGGACCGATACCAGCGGGCTCCTCTCGGCCGACCCGCGGCTGGTCCCCGAGGCGCGACCCGTGCCGCACTTGTCGTTCACCGAGGCCAGCGAGCTGGCGTATTTCGGCGCCAAAGTGCTCCATCCCAAGACGCTCCTGCCCGCCATGGAGCGCGGGGTTGCGGTGCGGATCCTCAATACTTCGCGGCCCGAGGACGCCGGCTCGCTCATCACGCCAAGCGCCGATGCCACCATGGGCACTTGGAGTGTGAAGAGCATCGCCTGCAAGAAGCGCGTGACGGCGGTGACCATTGCGTCGACGCGCATGCTGCTGGCGCACGGATTCCTGGCCCGGGTGTTCGAGGTTTTCGGGCGGCATCAGTTGGTGGTGGATCTGGTCACCACCTCCGAGGTATCGATCTCGGTGACACTCGATGACACCCTGCATCTGGAGGACGCGCTCGCGGAGCTCGAGGGAATCGGGCATGTCGAGATCCGCGACGGCCTGGCAGTGATCGCGGTCGTTGGCGAGGGCGCGCCGACGCGGTTGGGCCTCGCGGGTCATGTGTTCACGCTGCTCGGCGGCGTTGGCGTATGCGTGGAGATGATCTCGCAGGGTGCCTCGCGCGTGAACCTGTCCTTCGTGGTGCGCGAGTCCGACGCGGACCGCACGGTGAGACTTCTGCACCGTGGCTTGGGGCTGGACGCCGAAATGGCCGCGCCGCTGAACCTTTGACCCACCCGCTGTTCGCGCCCTAATCTCCCAGCATGCCCCCGCGCGTCGAGCTACCTCTTATTCATGCCCTCGACATGCAGAGGGCGCTGGCGCCGCTGCGCGCTTTGGCGGATCGGCCGTATCCGTTCCTGCTGCAGTCCGCGTTACCGCAGAGCGACGGCGATGGGCCGCGCCGATCGCGCTGGACTTTCTTTGGCGCCGAACCGTTTGCCATCTTTCGCGGCGGCGACCACGAGGAAGCCATCCGCTCGTTCCGGCGTTTCCGTGATCGCGCCCCATTCAGCGACGCGGTCCGCGGGACCGGCGCGCCGTTCGTGGGCGGGGCGGTGGGGTACTGGTCCTATGACTACGGGCGCCGGCTCGAGGCGCTGCCGACTCAGGCGTACGACGACCTCCGCCTGCCTGATTTCATCTTCGCGCTCTATGATGTGGTGGGAGCGTACGACCACGACACGCAGCAGACTTGGCTGTTCTCCTCGGGGCTACCCTTCGAGGGCGCCGATGCCGTGACGCGAGCGCGGCAACGACTCGATCACTTTCGCATGCTCCTGGAACGCGGCGGACGGACGGCGCCGCCGCTCGAGCGCGCCGGCATGGTGCCGAATGTGACCAGCACTTTCAGCGCCGATGGTTACCGACGCGCGGTCGAAGCCGTGCAGGGGCACATTCGCCAAGGCGACATCTTCCAAGCCAACCTCACCCAGCGCTGGCGCGTCGATACACGCGATGCACTCGCCCTCTCGGCGGTGCTCTACGAGTCCATGACGCAGCACACACCCGCGCCCTATGCCGCGTACCTCAGCTACGATGACCACGCGATCATGTCGGCGAGTCCCGAGCGGTTCCTCGAGCTGCGCGGCGAACATGTGGAGACCCGCCCGATCAAAGGCACGCGGCCGCGCGGCGCCAACCCCGAAGCGGACGCGGCGCTGGCCGCCGAGTTGCTGGCGAGCGACAAGGATCGGGCCGAGAACGTCATGATCATCGATGTGCTGCGCAACGACCTTGGCCGCGTCTGCGATGTGGGCTCCATCCATACGCCTGGCGTGTGCGAGTTGGAGACTTTCGCGCAGGTGCACCACCTGACGAGCACGGTCACAGGACGATTGCGCGAAGAACTGGACGCGTTCGACCTGCTGCACGCCTGCTTCCCCGGCGGCAGCATCACCGGCGCCCCGAAGATCCGTGCGATGGAGATCCTCGACTCGCTGGAACCGGTGCGTCGTCACATCTATACCGGCTCGATCGGCTGGCTGGGATGGGATGGCGATGCCGACTGGCAGATCGCGATCCGCACCGTCCTCGCCACTTCCGAGGGGCTGTTGTTCCACGCTGGAGGCGGCGTGACCGCGGACAGCGAGCCCACTGCCGAATACGAGGAATCGTTGGTCAAGGCCGAAGGGCTGCGCCTTGCGCTCTCGGCCGTGCTCGGAGAGTTGACGCTGCGCGATCGCGCAGAGAGTGCGCGATGACGCCGCGCCCGCGCGCAAGGTTCGCGTGACACTGCCGCTCCCGCCCGGAGTGCGAGTGCCCGACAAACTTGCGTGGGTGAATGGCGCGCTCGTCCGCGGCGAGGAAGCCGTGCTCAGCCTGTGGGATCGAGGTGCGCGTGACGGCGGGGCGATCTTTGAGACCGTGCGCACCTACGCTGGCGAACCGTTCGCGTGGGAACGCCACCTGGAGCGCCTGGTGTTGTCGGCTGCCGAGTTGGGATTCCCGGTGCCGCCTTCGCCCTCGCGACTGCGCAAGGCGGTAGCCGAACTGCTGGCCGCCCAGAGCCTGACGGACGCGGTCGTGCGCATCACGGTGACGCGAGGTATCCCCGGCGGGCGACCCACTCGCACCGGCGCCTGGATCGAGGCCGAATCAGTGCCCGCGCGATTGTGGGCGGGCCAACGCACCGCCAGCGCCACGATGATCGTGAGCGCCCATCCCTTCGCCGCGGGCTGGCTGGGCCGCCACAAGACCACCAGCCGCATGGCGTGGGATCTGGCCCGCGAGGAAGCGCGCGCCGCCGGAGTCGACGAGGCGGTGCTGGTCTCGCCCGAGGGTCTCGTACTCGAGGGCGCCGCCAGCAATCTGTTCGTGGTGACTGCGGGCGAGGTGCTGACGCCCTCGCTCTCACTCGATGTGCTGCCGGGTGTGGCCCGCGCGCTCACGCTCGAACTGTGCGCGGAACTGGGACTCCATGCGCGCGAGGCCGCGATTCCCGTGGCCGTCCTGCACGCGGCCGACGAGATGTTCCTCACCAACTCGGTCCAGGAAGTGCTCCCGGTGGGCGTGTTCGCCGGCCGCACACTGCCCGCGCGCGAGTGGAGCCTGAAGCTACGGGACGCCTACCGGAGCCGGACCACCCAGCGCTGATCCCGCGACCCACCGGGTGGGTCGTCGCACGCAACGAACGGGTGTGGTGACGCAGCCTCACCACCCCCGCGCCGCATGGACCCGTCGGAAGCACTCAAGCCCGGCACCCTCTGCTCCGAAACCCAAGGGAGAGAAGCGCGAGCGCACTTTGGCACGTGGCGTGCTTATCGACATAGTGATGTCGTCGAGCCGCGACGAGTCGAGGTGCCGCTGGCCCCTCGCCGAGCCTGCGGCAGGTCATGGATCCCAAGGTCCTTCGGAGTGAGCCATGCAGGTCAGGGGCGGTCGACTCGAGTTGCTCGTGCCGCACATGCTGCGCAGCCAACTGCTGCGGCCGGGGTTCCTGCGTATGAGCCTGCAGCTGGGCCTCACGCGGCAGATGCCGGCGTGGGCCAAGTTGCAGTTCACCTCGCATGGCGTGACGCCTGACCAGTTGGATTTCGTGCTCGGCCGCGTGCACAGCCTGGTGTCCTGGGTCGACGAGTGGGAGTCCCTGGGGCGCTCGCTCGAACAGAGCGGTCGCGATGCGCTGGCGTTGGGCAAGCCCGCCGAAGCCGCCACGCGGTTCCTGAACGCATCCGCCGCGTACAACTTCTCGCAGTATGTGGTGTTCCTCGACCCCGAGCGCAAGAAGCAACTGCACGCCGCCTGCGTGCGCGCTTATGCGCAGGCCTCGCCGCACTTCGAGGTGCCCGCCGTGCCGTTCGAGGCCCCGTTCCGCAATCGCCTCATCAAGGGCTACCTGCGCGTCCCGCCGGGGGATGGCCCGCGACCCGTGGTCGTATTGTTCAATGGCACCAACGCGGTGAAGGAAGAACTGCACTGGTGGAGCGATAGTTTTCTACAACGCGGCATCGCCACGATCACTTTCGATGGGCCAGGGCTCGGTGAGACCTTCCATCGGCTATCGTATGTGGGCGAGCCCCGCCCGGTGGGTGTGGCGATCATGAACCACATCGAGAGTCTGCCCGAGTTGGACCCGGACGCCGTGGCCTACCTGGGATTGTCGCTGGGCGGCTATTGCGCGATTCGGATGGCGGCGCACGACCCACGCGTGCGCGCAGTGGCGGCGGTGAGCCCGCCATTCTCGGCCGATGTGTATTGGGATGTGACGCTCGCGAGTATGCGACGCGAGCTTGCGGCGCTGTACCAGATGGAGGAGGCCGAGATGGGCCGGCACATCCATCGCATCACGCTCGAGCACACCATGCCGGCGTTCGATCGACCGCTCATGCTTGCCGGGGGTGGGTACGACATGATCACGCCTGGCGAGGAGTCCCAGCGGATCTACGACGCGGCGCACTGCGAGCGTGAGTTGGTGTACTACCCGCGCGGCGCACACGAGTGTTTCAATGTGCTTTCGGACTTGCGACCGCGCATGGTGGGCTGGCTGTCGCGCCAACTCGCCAAGCACCGGCTGACTCCCGCACTCCGCCCCAAGCGCGCAACGCCGGTGCCTCGCGACCTCGCGTGGCTTGCAGGCGAAGCCGTGGACCCCGAATTCGCCGACGAGTTGCGTGGCGAATCGCGCCCGATCGCTTGGCACGCGCCCGTGGAGCGTGCCGCCATCGCCGCGCGATTCCGGTGGCCTTGGCGACTGGATCGCCGCCTCGAAGTGGTACACCGCGCCGAAGCCTGATCCCGCGTATCCTGCTCGCACGCGCGATGGAATCGCGTTCGAAAGGGTGCGTGATGATCTTCCGGGTACTCGTGCTGTTGTTGCTGGCGATGGCGCTGGCCGCGATCACCGCCGTGTTCCTTGGCAACCGACGCTGGCACCATGATTCCACCGCGCTGCGCGTACGCATCGAGAGCGCTGGCACGGCTCGGGGCCCTGCGCGCTTCGAGCCCGCAGAACTGACCGATCTGCCCGCGCCCGTTGCGCGTTTCTTCGCGCATGTGCTGACGCCGGGACAGCGCCTCGTCACGCGGGCCTCCTTCGTACAAGAGGGCACTTTCCTCATGAAGCCCGGAGCGGACGGTTGGCGTTCGTTCCAGGCGCGGCAGGAGTTCGCCGTGGTGCCGCCGGCGTTCCTGTGGGATGCGCGCATCTCGATGGGGCCGGGCATGCCCGTCTATGTGCGCGACTCGTATGTTGCAGGTCAGGGCGCGATGCGCGCGGACCTGCTCGCGTTGCTCCCTCTGGCCGATGCGCGCGCCACCCCTGAGATGTCGGCCGGCTCGCTGCAGCGCTACCTTGCCGAAGCCATGTGGTTTCCCACCTCGCTCCTGCCAAGCCAGGGGGTGCGATGGACCGCCCGTGACGATTCCTCGGCAATCGCGACGATCACCGACCACGCAACCTCGGTCTCGCTCGAGTTCCACTTCGATGCCGCGGGCGATGTCCGGCGTGTGTACACGCCGTCCCGGATGCGCGAGCTGGACGGCCGCTTCGTTCCCATGCCATGGGGAGCCGAGTGCAGCCGCTACGAAGTGCATGATGGCATGCGCATTCCCGCGGAGGCTGAAGTGATGTGGTGGGTCGCGGGCGAGCGTATGCCGTATTGGCGCGGCCGGATCACCCGGGCGACCTACACCTTCGTGCCTTGAGTCGCGCGGCCTCCTGCTGGATGCTGCCGGCTCCCCACGACCGACGCACCGGGAACCATTCGCTTCGGAGGAACTCCGTGATCCACCTGCGCCGCCCGACCTTGATGCTATCGCTGTCCCTGCTGTTGCTGGCGCCTCGCGCGCAGGCGCAGAGCATCACCACGCCGCCCAGTGGTGACAATCAGAAGTGCACGGTCATCCAGGGCATTGGTCTGGTGAGCGTGCGCATTGATTACAGCAGCCCGAATGTGCATTCCCCCACCGGTGAGGATCGCACCGGCCACATCTGGGGTGAGTTGGTGCCCTACGGGCTGGCGGACATCACCTACAACGACTGCAAGGAATGTCCGTGGCGTGCTGGCGCGAACGAGAACACGGTCTTCACCGTGTCGCACGATGTGTTGATCAATGGCCAGCCGCTCAAGGCCGGCGCCTATGGTCTGCATATGATCCCCGGCAAGGACGAGTGGACGATCCTGTTCAATCGCCACTCCGAGGGGTGGGGCAGCTTCTTCTACGACCCGAAACTCGATGTGCTGCGCGTGCAGGTGAAACCCACCAAGAGCGATTACCACGAGTGGCTCACCTATGAGTTCGACGACCGCGAGACCGACCACGCCACCGCGATCCTCAAATGGGAGAATCTCCAGATTCCGTTCACGGTGCAGGTGCCGAACATCCAGGAGCTGTATTTCGAGCGGATCAGCAGTGAACTGCGCGGGGCGAAGGGATTCCAGTCCGTCGACCTCGTTGCCGGTTCGCAGTTCTGCATGCAGAACAAGTTCCACCTCGATACGGCGATGCTGTGGGCGCAGAAAGCCGTCACCGCGACAGGCGCGGGCGTGGAGAACTTCAACACCATCTCCAACCTGGCGTTGGCGCAGATGGCGAATGGCAAGACAGAGGAAAGCGCGCAGACACTCGATCGCGCGCTGCAGATGCCCGACGCGAGCGCGCCCGCGGTGCACCAACTGGGTCGGCAGTTGCAGGGCGCAGGCAGGCCCAAGGAGGCGCTGCGGGTGTTCGAGGGAAACTTCAAGCGCTTCAAGGGCGTGTGGCCCACGCCATTCGGGCTGGCGCGCGGCTATGAGGGCGTGGGCGACCTGCCCAAGGCGATCGCGGCCGCCAAGCTGGCGCTACCCAAGGCTCCGGACGAGGCGAACCGCAAGAACATCCAAGGCTTCATCGAGCGCCTGCAGAAGAAGGGGAAGGCGAGTTGAGCTGACGGGCCATCGCACCCAACACACCGCTCACGAGCCCGGGCTGCCCACCGCCCGGGCTCGTTGGCTTTCCGGCGCGACACGCCTACACTTATGCGCGCCCGCACCCCTTGCCCGGGCGCATTCCTCCCCACGCAGTGGCCCACACCTTCGCCAGGACACCATGCGCCTCGCCACTTGCCTCACCGTGCTGCTCGCTGTCTTCGCATCCCCTGGATTCGCCGCCCCTCCGCGCGCGTTGTTCGACAACACGCACGCCGAGACGGCCGGCAATGCCGATTGGATCATCGACACCGACCAGCCCGAGCCCATCCCGGCGCAGAGCAACGTCACGCCTGCGACGCCACGGACCTACTGGCTGGGCGCCATCTCGTCGTGGGGCATCGACCTGGTGAAGCGCGGCTACCAGGTTTCCACGCTCACCACCGCCTTCGGCATCACCTATGGCAACGCGGGAAACGCGTATGACCTGTCGAAGTTCGATGTGTTCATCCTGCCCGAGCCGAACACGCTGTTCTCGCGCGCCGAGTCCACCGCGATCTTCAATTATGTGCGCGACGGCGGCGGGCTGGTGGTCGTGGTGGACCATATGAACTCCGACCGCAACAACGACGGCTGGGACTCGCCGCGCATCATGAATGCGCTGGGGATCCAGCAGGCATGGGGCATCCGTTGCGCCGTCACGGGCGACGCGAACAACTCCATCTCGCAGGATTCGGGCAACTACACCAGCGATCCGGGTGATCCGATTGTGAACGGGCCGAACGGCAAAGCCGATAGTCTGTCGTTCCACGGCGGCGATACTTTCATCCTCTACCCCGCGAACAACCCGTCCGTGCGCGGGACTTTCTGGATGAATGGCAATGCGCAGACGAGCACCGTGAATGTGATGGCCGCGCGGCTGCTCTACGGTGCGGGCCGCGTGTTCATCGTGGGCGACAGCTCGCCGGCCGACGATGGCAGCGCTCAGCCGGGCAACAGCAGCATCTTCGACGGCTGGGGCGAGGTGAGCGGCCGCGACAGCCTGGTGTTCCTGAATGCCACGCAGTGGGTGACACGCCAGAGCGATGTGATCCCGCCCTCGGTCTCCGTGGTGTCCCCCAATGGAGGCGAGCAATGGGACGCCGCCACGAGCTACCCGATCACCTGGAGCGCGTCGGACGCGAGCGGCGTGGACTCGGTGACCATCGTCTATTCGTTGCACGGGAGCGCGGGCCCGTGGGTGGAGGTCGCCCGAGCCGTGGCGAACACCGGCAGCTATCCGTGGACCACGCCGGTCGCCTACTCGGACAGCGGCCTGGTGCGTGTGACCGCTTACGACCACTTGCGCAACTCGGCGTTCGACCTGTCGGACGCGTTCTTCACGCTGGGCGCCTCCTCCCTGGATGTTGGGGATACGACCCCGCGACTCTCGTTCGCGCGCGTGACGCCGAATCCTTCGCGCGGAACGCTGGCGCTCCGATTCCGACTCCCGTTCGCGACCCGCGCCCAGGTGCAACTCATCGACCTTGCGGGCCGCGTCGTGTGGTCGCGCGAGTGGGCGACGCTGCCGGCGGGCGAACACGATGTGGCGTGGGATGGCCGCGATGGCGCAGGGCGTGCAGCCCCCGCGGGGCTTTACTTCGCGCGGCTCGTGACGCCCGCAGGCTCGAAGCTGCAACGCGTGGTGCGCACACCGTAGAGGGTGCGCGCATCCGGAAGCGACTTCACTTCCACAGCTTCTTGAGCCCGCCCCACGAAGTGGAACGCACAGCGGTCGTGGTGTCGGACATCGTGTCGCCAGCGGTGTAGATCCAGTCCGAGCCGGAGTCGTAGGTCCCGTCCGCAGCGTTACCAGCCACATAGAAGTACACCGCCCCGGCGGGTGTGGGCGGCGCCTGCCACTGGAAGCTCCACTCGGCGGGGCCGCTCTGGGCTTCGTGGATCCCCATGCTCGTGTGCTCCACATACTGGCGGCTCGCCCATGAATCGCCCGCGGCCGCGTCGATGATCTGCAGCGTATCCGCGCTCGGCAGCACGAAAGTGCCCACCCCGCTGCCGTCGGTGGCCTTCACCGCGGTCAACTGGAAACCCCAGCGTCGGTTCAGCGAATCCACCGTTGCATCGCTCCAGAGTTTCACGCGCAGCGTGTAGGTGTTGCCCGGCGTGTAGGTCTCGGGCAGGTCGAGGATCTGCACATAGCCGTTCGACGCGTTCAGGTTGTTCACCGGATTCCCGCCACCGTCGAAGGTGATGTGGCATTGCGTGCAGTTGTCCTCGGCCACGACCGTGCCCACCGCCGGAGCCCCCGTGCGGGATGGCAACGGCCCCGACGAGAAGTTCGAGGTGGCCACGGCCGCGCTGACGCCGCCAAGCAGCACGAGCACAGAAATCACATAGGGTAGTTTTCGGTACATGCGCGGGTCCTTGTGGGTGAGGACGGCGTGGCGGCACACGCAGGTGAAGTTGCGGGTGAGTCTACTGCAGATGCTGCGCGGGGTGCGATGCCGGACGCCCCATGTGCTTGTTCTGGTACATGCTGCGGTCGGCCTCGTTGATCAACTCGCCCGAGGACAGCGTGCCATCCCACTCCACCACTCCCAGGCTGAGCGTGGATTCATGCGGCGATTTGGCCTGGAAGTGCTCGTGGATGCGGCCGGCCAGGATCTCGGCGCCGGCCCGATCGGCCAGCACGATCAACACGAACTCATCGCCGCCCACGCGAAAACCGCTGTCGGTGCCTTCGCGCGAGCACGCCCGCATCACATTCGCGAGCACGCGCAGCGTGTCGTCGCCGGCCGCGTGTCCGAAGCGATCGTTCACGACTTTCAGGTCGTCCACATCCGTGAACAACAGTGCGAGCGGATGGTCGAGCCGGCGCGAGCGCAACATGGCCCGGGTCAGGTCGCGCTCCAGGCCACGCCGGTTGCCCAGCGCGGTCAGCGGGTCGGTCACGGTGAGCGCCTCCAGGTCCTCGAGGTGCTGGCGGGACAACTGGCGCTCACGCCGCAGCAGGACGATCACCCACAGGCCGAACCCGATGGCGAAGATCGAGGTGATGCTCGAGGTCCAGATCTCCTGAGGCGCCAGGCTCAGCGAACCCGCGCCATAGAGCGAGACCAGCCACGGCATCAGGGCGAGCCCGAACGCCGCCAGGAGCAATGGAGCCGTGCGCAGAGGGCTTCGGCCTGTGGGCGGTGGGGATTCGACTCGGCTCATGATGGGTCGAGTATGGACGGGCGAGGCCGTCTTGCAAAGGGTTGGCTCGGCGCCCAGCGGATTCCGCCCGGGCCCGCCAAGCAAGCGTCACCTGCCTTTCGTGACGGGAACCTGCTAATTTCACTGCGCTTCGTCCCCAGCTCGACCTGAACGGGAGACTTCCATGCCTGAAGTGACCTCCGACCTGAAGATCCGTCCGCTCGACGAACTCGACCTGCACGGGATTGTCCGCATCGACGAGAAGATCTCGGGCATCTACCAACCAGACATCTGGGAGTCGCGCGTGGCGTATTACATGCGCCGCGACCCGGGCGCTTCGCAGGTGGCGGAGATCGACGGCAAAGTGGTGGGATTCATGTTCGGCGATCTGCGCGCCGGTGAGTTCGGAATCGAGGAGCCGAGCGGCTGGGTCGAGCGCTTTGGCATCGACCCGGATTTCCGTGGCAAGGATCTGGGGCGACGATTGTTCGAAGCCGTGTGCGCCCACTTCCGCGCCGATGGCGCGAGGACGGTGCGAACGCTGGTCGATGGTGACGACAGCAAGCTGACGGGCTTCCTGGGTGCGATCGGCTTCACGCCGTCGGCGCTGCAGGCGCTCGAGCTCAAGCTCTGAAGAGCGAGGAACAGCCTCCGATGATGAAAGTCGACGAAGCCATCCTGCCGAAGAAGTACCACTCCGCGGTGGAGCATTGGCAGGAACACAACTTCAAGGACTACCAGACCCTGCTCGACAACTGGGAGAAGTACTTTCCCAAGGACGACAAGTTCTGTCTGTGCGCCAAGCTCGAACTGGGCACCCCGGATGTGATCCAGATCGGCGATCAGAAGGGCGAGGCCAAACGCATCAAGCCCGACGAACTGACACCCGAGCAGGCGCACCATCTGTTGGCCATCATCAAGGCGCAGGCAAGCACTGAGTTCGGCTCCATCCAGCAACATGCTGGAACGATCGAGCGGGCGATGGACGACCAGGACAAGTTCTGGGTCATGCGCGTGATGGCCGAAGAGCTTCGCCACGGTTACCAGATGTTGCACCTGCTCCTCTCCGAGGACTGGAGCCATGTGTCGGGCGGCGTCACCGGCGAGCAGATGGTCGAGGAGATCCTCTCCATGACCACCGGCAGCCATGTGTTGGACGCGTTCAACCTCGACTACGACTCGTTCATCGACAACATCGTGTTCGCCGGGTTGATCGACCGCGTTGGCAAGTATCAGCTGAGCATGCAGAAGGTGTGTGCGTACAAGCCCATGGCCGATAGCATGCCGCCGATGTTGCGCGAGGAGGCGTTCCATCTGGCCGCGGGGGTGATCCCCATGCGCCGGTGGGCCGTGAAGGCCGCGCAAGGTGACCCCCTGATTTCCATGCATATGCTGCAACATTCGCTCAACAAGTGGCTACCGCGCGGACTCGAGATGTTCGGTGACGAACGCGGCGGCGACAAGAATGTGAAGTTCGGCTTCAAGGACATGAAGAACGGCTAGGCGCAGGCGCAGTACTTCGTGGAGCTGAAGAAGATGATCCACGACATCAACGGCCGCTTCATCCGCGCGCGCTTTCCCG
>JANLOU010000330.1:0-8987 GCA_031366735.1 Candidatus Eiseniibacteriota bacterium | reverse complement strand
GATGGGATCCAGATGTTCGATGGGGAACTTTCGGACGATCACCGTGGTGCCTCATGGTCCCTGGAATGCACAGAACTCCTGACCGTGGCGCCGCCGGGCAGCGGTCGGGTCAGGAGTCCGCGAGAGGTGCCGAGCGACCCTTGCCCGACAGCAGGACAGTACGCAAGGGGCCTTTGGCCCGTCAATAGCCGCGGCATGCGCTCAGTTGGTGAGCACCAGACCGCGCCGCCGCGCCGTTTCACTGATCATGTCCAGCTTGCGGCCGCCCAGATCGCGGCGCACCAGGCGAAAACGCACCACGGTCATGCGCGCCGCGCCGTTGGGCAGGAGCGAAAGCTGCACCGTGGGCACCAGTGCGCTGCCCGCCAAGTCGCGCACCAGCGCCGCAGCCGCGTACTTGGTGGTGTCCACCTGCGAGCCGACGAATACCATCATGTAGACGGTGGAATCCGTACCCGCATCGCTCCAACTGACCAACAGATCGCTGGCGCGTGACACCGCGGCGCCGGAAGCAGGAGCACTCAGGTTGGGCAGCAGCACGGATTTCACGCTGTCGGTCAGCGCCGGCACCGTCGCAGTGCCGCTCACGGTGAACGCATGGTAGGTCGTGCCGTCGAACGCCAGAGCCAAGTCGAGCGGATGCGAGACGAGCGTGGTGTAGATGGTCTGGATCGTGCCCGCCACATTCAGCTGCAGCTTGTCGAACGCGGTTGCCGTTTTGGTGGCGCCCAGCCCTGTCCGCACGGTCACTGCACCCGCGTCGGAGAGCGTGAGGAATCCCCCACTGCGCACGGGGAAGGCCGCCACGGCACCGCGCACCCCATCCACATTGATACCGGCCAGGATATTCGCAGTGGTGTCGAGCGTGGAGGGCAGCTCGCTTCCGCTGGGGTAGGCGCGCTCGATCATCGCATTCAACTCGGTGATCGTCCCCGTGGGAACGCCCGGGGTGGTGGGCGTCGTCGGTGATTTACCGCAACCCCCGAGCAACACCAGCCCTCCCGCCAACATCAAGCCCGCCCATCGCGACTGCGCACCGCGTTGCTGATCCATACCATCCTCCTCAAGATCCACTGCGCCCTGGCGCGAGGAGCCAGACACTCAGACTCTGCCTCGACCACCCGGCGGACGCTTTGCGAACTCGGATACGACCGACTGGATTGCTGCCGCCAGTGGCAGCGCCAGCACCGCGCCGGCGGCGCCCAACAATGTGCCGCCCGCCAGGATACTGACGGTGACGACGAATGGGTGCAGCCGCATGTGTCGCCCCATCACGCGGGGTGTGATGAAGAAACCCACCAACTGGTTGATCACCAGATAGGCCACGAACCCGGCCACCGCCAGCCACGGCGACACACTCCAACCCGTCAGGGCGATGGCCAGCGAGGCGAGCCAGAAGCCCAGGATGGGCACCACCTCGGCAACGCCCACCACGGTGCCAAGCAGCGCGGCGACCGGCACGCCCAGCAACATCAGCGCCAGCCCCACGAGCACTCCCATCACCACGCACACGACGCTCTGGCCGCGCACATAGCTGCGCAGCGCGCGCCCGATCGCTGCCCACACCAGGTGGGCGCGCAGGTGGAGCTCATCGGGGAGGAAGCCGAGCACGCTCGATTCCACGGCCTCGCGCTCACTCAACAGGTAGAACGCCAGGAGTGGAATGAGTGCCAGCCCCAACAGTGCAGGCAGGTTGGCGAGCTGCCCGGCGATATTGCGCAGCAACGCAGGGCCCCACTGTCCCATGACTTCCCCAGCGTCCATCGCATCGGAGCCACCGAGGGGGCCGAGGAACTGCGTCAAGTGATGCTCGTTGGCGTAGCCGCGCATGGTCCCGAGCAGGAGATCGAGGGTCGCCGGCGCGCCCTCGACGAAGCGCGTCAGCTCGCGCGCCAACTGCGGCACCGCGACCACCAGCGCCCACACCCCGACGGCGGCCAGCGCGAGCATGACCACTGCAGCAGCCAATCCCCGGGGCAGCGCACCGCGCGGCGTCCGGATGCGCTCGATGAATACGACGATGGGTTCGATCGCGAACGCCACCAGTGCCGCGAATCCCACCAGGATGAGCACATCGCGCAGCGCCCACAGCACGATGAGCACTGCAGCCATGAGCACCGTCATGAGCGGGCGGGTGACTGATTCGCGCGTGGGGTTCATGGCGCCATCCTCCCGGGCTGGGGCGAGGGAAGCGACTCCGGTTCGAGCTCCACCAGCGTCGCACCACCCTGCACCATGGCGCCAGCGGCGGCGGCGACGCTCTGGATACGGCCATCGCGCGGGGCGCGGATCAGGTGTTCCATCTTCATGGCTTCCAACGCCAACAGCGGTTGGCCCTGCGTGACGCGATCGCCCACCGCGACCAGGACGCGCGTGACCACACCGGGCATGGGCGACTCGAGGCTGCCGCTCTGCGCTCCCCCGCCGCGTCGGCGCCCGCTGGCATCGCGCTCCAGCACGAACTCCAACACGCCCAGCCGCACGAACCGACGCGCACCGGCGACGGTGACCTCGGCCACCGTGTCCGTGCCTTCCGCCTGCAGACGCAGGCGGCCATCCGGCAGGACCTCGGCGTTCACCTCGAACTCGGCGTCATCCACGCGCACGCCATACCGCCCCGCTCCCCGTGGGGCGAGTTCCACTTCGCGCACCACACCATGGTCCGTCCATGTGCTCTTCACGGCGTGCCTCCGCCCACACGCCAAGGACCGAGTGACGCGAACGGATCGGCCGGCGCGGTGGCGTGCGTGGCAGCGCCGTTCGCGCTCGGCACGCGGCCCAACCCCATCGCTTCCGCGATGGCCGCGGCAGCCAGCACCAGATCGGGCGTCGGGGCCTGGGCCAGCGCCATGAAGCCGGGCAGGAACTCGCGCTCGATCCACTCGGTATCGAACGCGGCGCTCGCCACCTGGGGCGCGCGCGCCAGGGCGCGCAGGAACGGCAGGTTGGTGATGACGCCGTGCACGCGCGTGGCATCGAGTGCGCCCGACAACCGCGCCAGTGCATCGGCACGCGTCGAGCCGAACGCGATGACCTTGGCGAGCATGGGGTCGTAGTGAACGGGCACAGGGTCGCCGGCCTCGAGACCACGGTCCACGCGCACGAACGGGCCGTGCGGCCAGCGCACCCGGCTCGCCACTCCAGCTTGTGGCAGGAACCCGGTGGCAGCGTCCTCGGCGTACACGCGAGCCTCGATGGCGTGGCCGTGCTGTTGGATCCTCGCCTGTTCGAACGGCAACACGCCGAATGCGGCGATATGCAACTGGGCGCGCACCAGATCGATGCCCGTGATGAGCTCGGTCACGGGGTGCTCCACCTGCAATCGCGTGTTCATCTCGAGGAAGTAGAACGAGCCCTCGGGCGAGAGCAGCATCTCGATCGTGCCCGCGCCACGGTAGTCCACCGCTTCGGCGAGCTGGACCGCCGCCTTGGTCATGGCCTCGCGCAGCGGGGCATCCACGGCCGTGGACGGGGCCTCTTCCACCACCTTCTGGTGTCGCCGTTGCAGCGAACACTCGCGCTCGAACAGGTGAACGGCATGCCCGTGACCATCGCCCAGTACCTGCACTTCGATATGCCGCGCGCGCGTGACCAACTTCTCAAGGAACACACTCGCGTCGCCGAACGCTGACTGGGCCAGTCGTTGCGCGCTCTCGATCGCTTCGCGCAGTTCTGCTTCGTTGGCCACCGCGCGCATGCCCTTGCCGCCGCCACCGAGTGCGGCCTTGACCATGACGGGAAAGCCGATGCGGTGGGCGGCGGCCACCAGTTGCGCGGTGTCTGCGCCCTCGGCGCCAGGCACGATCGGCGCGCCGGCTGCTTCGGCGATGCGCCGCGCGGCGCGCTTGTCGCCCATATCGCGGATCTGTCGCGGCGTGGGCCCGATGAACACCAGCCCTGCCGCCTCGACCGCCTCGGCGAACGCGGCATTCTCGGCGAGGAAACCGAATCCGGGATGCACCGCTTCGGCGCCCGTCGCGCGCGCAGCCTCGACGATCCGCGCCGCATCGAGATAGCTCAAGCGCGCCTCGGCGGGGCCGATGCAGACCGTCTCGTCGCACACACGCGTGTGCATCGCGCCGGCGTCCGCCTCGGAGTGGACCGCCACCGAGCGAATGTCCATCTCGTGCAGCGTTCCGGCGATGCGACAGGCGATCTCACCGCGGTTGGCGATGAGCACTTTGCGGAACATCCGGGGAGCTGTGGGCGATGTGCGCGTGGGGGTCATGTCGAAGTGCACCTTAGAGCATCGGGGCGGGACCGGCTACGCCATCCACCGGGGCTTGCGCTTGTCCAGGAACGACGCGAGCCCATCCCGCGCCTCCTCGCCACTGCGCACTTCGGCCAGAGTCTGGGGCAATGACTCGCGGTAGGCCTGCCAGGCCAGCTCGGCATGACGCACCAACAACTCCTTGATGCGCGCCTGAGCCTGCGGCCCACCCTTGAGCAACTCGCCCACGCGCTCGTCCACCTTGGCGTCCAGTTCGGCGGTGGGGACCACATGGTGCACGAGTCCCACACGCAGCGCCTCGGTCGCGCCGAAGCGCTCGCCGGTGAGCATCAGCTCGCGCGCCCGCGCATCGCCCAGACGGCGCACCACATACGGGCTGATCAGGCCCGGCACGATGCCCAGTCGCACTTCGGTGAGCCCGAACTTGGCGTCCTCGCTTGCGACGCCGATATCGCACGCGCACGCGAATCCCACGCCGCCTCCGTACACCCCACCGTGCAATCGCGCCACCACGGGCTTGTGAAAATCCGCGAGCGCCGCGAAGTAGCCGCCCAGGCGTGTGCTCTCGGCAAGGTTGTCGGCGAAGGTGGCATCGGCCGAAGCCTTCATCACGCCGATGTCGGCGCCTGCGCAGAACGACGCGCCCCGCCCGCCCAACACCACCACGCGACACGAGGGGTCGTCCGCCAGCGTGGCGAGCGCCTCCCCGAGCGCGGCGCCCAACTCGGGCGAAAGCGCGTTGTGCACCTCGGGGCGGTTCAACCACAGCCGAGCCACAGGGCCTGTGCGTTCGATCTCGACCAACGACATGTCATCCTCCGGAATGGGCATTGCGAGGTCAGTGGGCCAGCGCATCCCGTGCTGTCAGGAGCACCGCGGAACCCGGGTAAAGCTGCAGAGCTTCGTCCAGATGGGTGCGCGCGGCCTGGGTCGCGCCGTGATCGGACCACAACGCTGCGGCGCGCGCGTGGGCCTCGGCCCCGGTACCGCACGCCACGATGTGTCCGTCTGCGGAGTTCACCGCGATCTGCGCGCCCAGATCGGCAGGAACGACATGCTCATCGAAGCGTACATCGGTCAGCTGGGGATACAGAGCCCGCAGACCGCGCCCCTCGTCGAGCACCGCGTTGATGAGTGTATACCGCGGCTCGTTGCCCGAGGCCTCGGACGGGGCGATGTTGCGTCCGGTCTGAACACTGAACAGCACTGTCTCGCCCGGCGGGGCGTACACCACCAGCCGGCTCGGCACCAACGGGAGCTGTCCCTGGAGCCCCGACGCGGCATTGCGCGCCACTTCCATCTTCCGCAGGAAGGTGTCACGCGGCAGGTCGTTGCCAGGCATGCGCGCGTTCTGCATGGCGCTCAGGTACAGCGCTGCCGTCACCCCGTACAGTACCGACACCAAGCCCACGGTGACCCACGCCGACGCGCGATCGGTCGCAAACGCGCCGCGACCGGGAACGAGACCGCGCACCAGTGTGAGCAACGCGGTGACCAGCGCGAGCGACCAGCCCGCACGCGCGGCGTACACATAGTGTTCGTAGAGCGCGTGCTTGAGCGGCAATACCGGCAGCAACAACAGCAACCACAGCGTCAGCCCAACGCGCGCCGGCACCGAGCCGCTGCGCCACGCGAATAGTGCGAGCGCCACGATCAGCGCCGCTGCGCCCAGCGCCCATGGCCATGGCAGCGGCGAGCCGGCGCCCGCGAACAGGTGCACCAGATCGCTGGACCAGAGCGCATAGGTGAGCAGGTGGTCGAACACATGCCTGCCGAACCCGAGCGCGTAGGCCTCGCCCCCGAGCGAACCGGTGTGCGAGCGCGTCGCAACGAGGTAGGCGACAAGGACAGCCGTGAGCGAGAGCGGCACGGCGAGTGCACGCCACGACACCCGTTGTCCGCCCTGCGGGGGTCGCGCCCATGCAAGCGCGAGTGGTGCCAATCCGATCGTCTCCTTACAGAGGAGCCCCACCGCATGCAGTGCTCCCGCCACGCCGAGCGAGCGAGCCGAATGGCGGGCAAGCATCACGAGCAGCGCGCCCAGGAGTGCGAGCAGCGCCAACATCTCGCCTGCACCCGAGACCTGCCACACCACGGTCCGGGCTTGAGCCGAGGCGCCGAACAGGAAGGCGGTGAGGAATGTCGTGGCGCGCGAGGCGCCCAGGCGGCGCGCGAACAACCCCACGAGCACGGTTGCCGCAACGTGCAACAACAGGCTCAGCGCATGCCAGGCGAATGGGTCGGGCCCGAACACCGGGAACAGCACGACCCAGAACGCGCGCCCCGACAGGAACCGCCACAGCGTGTCGGGGAACGGCACAATGCCGCGCACACGCTCGAGCAGGATGAGATCATCGGGCGAGTAGAATCCCACCAGCGCCGCAAGGTGCACATAGAGCGCGGCAAGCGCTGGCACCCCCAGCATGAGTGCGTTGGCCAACCATGGCGGCACGGCTGGCCGCGGCGCGCGCTCATGGCGAGATGCGCGGTGTTCCTGGCGGCGCTTGGGCTGCGAGCGGGCGTGCGACACGGACGGGGACCTCGTGGGATTCAGGAATGCAGGGATACACGATACCGCCATCAGCTTCGCGCGAGTGCCAGCGCGATCACGCCCAACGCGAAAGCAGCCGCTGCGACCCGTCGGCGCCGGTGCTCGCTTTCGCCGAGCACGCGCCCTCCCAGGTAGGCGCCGATCAGAATGCTGAGTTCGCGCGCCGGTGCGATGTGCCCCACCTCGCCGGTGCGCAGCGCCATGAGGATAAGAATGTAGCTGAGCGGGCTCAAGGCCGCGATGCCGAGCACGCGCCAACGGTGCTCGCGCCAGAGCCTGGAGATGCTGGGAGCGTCGCGCACCACCAGCGGCGTGACGAACAACACCCGCACCACCTCGCCGCCCCAATAGAACAGCAAGGGGGGGATGCCGACGCGTTTCACACTCCAGGTGTCGAACAGCGTGTAGGTGGCGATCAGCACGCCGGTCATGAGCCCGTAGCGCAGCCCGGGCGCGAGCTTGGCCTGCGCCACGCGGTCGTGCCGCCAGGTGAGCACCACCACGCCGGTCGCGATGAGCAGCGCGCCACCGGCCGACAAAGCGGTCGGCCGCTCGCCCAACAACGCGATCGCGCCCACCGCCGCCAGCAGCGGTCCCGTGCCGCGCGCGACCGGATACACGAGCGAGAGATCACCCACGCGATAGCCGCGCAGCAGCAGGAAGAAATACACCACATGGATGCCCCCGCTGCCGAGCACCCACAGCAGCACCTCGGGCGTCGGGCGCCAACTGCCATGCGACAGCGCCCACAGGCCGATCGGCGCATAGAGCAGCGACGAAACCACCGTGAGCAACCACATGAGCACTGCGGGCCGCGCGGTATGCCCGACCTGCTTGGCCCAGAGATTCCAGGTGGCGTGGATGACCGCCGAACTCAGGACGAGCGCGAGAGTGGCGAGGCCCATCCCCGACTACATCCGGAACACGCCGAACTTCATCTCCGGAATAGGTGCATTCAGGCATGCCGAGAGCGAGAGCCCGAGCACATCGCGCGTGGTGGCCGGATCGATCACGCCATCGTCCCACAGGCGGGCGGTGCTGTAGTAGGGACTGCCTTCGGTTTCATACTTATCCAGCGTGGGCTGCTTGAACGCCTTGAGCTCGGCATCGGTCATGGGCGTGCCCTTGGACTGGAGCTGCGCCTGCTTGACCGTGGCCAGCACACTGGCGGCCTGCTCGCCGCCCATGACGCTGATCCGGCTGTTGGGCCACATGTACAGGAATCGCGGCTGATACGCGCGGCCGCACATGCCGTAGTTGCCCGCACCGAAACTGCCGCCGATCACCACCGTGATCTTGGGGCTCTGCGCATTCGCCACCGCGTGCACCAGCTTGGCGCCGTCCTTGGCGATACCACCGTGTTCGTACTGCTTGCCCACCATGAACCCGGTGATGTTCTGCAGGAACAACAACGGCACTCCTCGCTGCGCCGCCAGCTCGATGAAGTGAGTCCCCTTCTGCGCACTCTCGGAGAACAGGATGCCCTGATTCGCCAGGATCGCCACCGGCATGCCCATCAGGTGCGCAAACCCGGTGACCAGCGTGGTGCCATAGCGCGCCTTGAACTCATGGAAACGCGAGCCATCGACCAGCCGTGCGATCACTTCCCGCACCTCGTAGGGCGTACGCAGGTCCTGCGGGATCACGCCGTAGAGCTCGCTCGGATCATACGCCGGCGGCTCGGGTTCGCGCAGATCGAGCGGCGCGCGCTTGGCCGCGCCAATGTGCGCCACGATCTCGCGCGCCATCTCGAGCGCGTGCGCATCGTCGCCGGCCAGATGGTCGGCCACCCCCGAGATGCGCGTGTGCACATCGCCCCCGCCCAACTCCTCGGCGGTGACCTCCTCGCCCGTGGCGGCCTTCACCAGCGGCGGGCCGCCCAGGAAGATCGTGCCCTGGCCCTTCACGATCACCGACTCGTCGCTCATCGCCGGCACGTACGCGCCGCCGGCCGTGGACGACCCCATCACGAGCGCGACCTGCGGGATGCCGAGCGACGACATCCGTGCCTGGTTGTAGAAGATGCGCCCGAAATGCTCGCGGTCCGGGAAGACCTCGTCCTGGCGCGGCAGGAACGCGCCGCCGGAGTCGACAAGATAGAGGCAGGGGAGCCGGTTCTCGAGGGCGATCTCCTGTGCTCGAAGGTGCTTCTTCACCGTGAGCGGGTAGTAGCTCCCGCCCTTCACGGTCGCATCGTTCGCGACG
>JANLOU010000290.1:0-3292 GCA_031366735.1 Candidatus Eiseniibacteriota bacterium | reverse complement strand
CGGCATGTTGCGCAGCCGATGCTTGCCCGGCATGAGCAGCGTTGCGGCCATGACCGGCAGGGCAGCGTTCTTGGAACCACTGATGGCAACCCGCCCGCTGATGCTGCGGCCGCCCGTGATGACGAGTGCGTCCATGTGGGAACGATCCGTGTGGGAGTCGGTGGTGGTTCGCTGATGCGTGGGGGCATGAGTCATGCGGCGATTATCACGATGCATGCCTGCAAGCGCAATGCCGGAACCGGCGGAACGCGCTAGAATGTCGACGCTTCCCATCCGGCCGCGCACATCCCGTTGCAGACGAGGTCAAGATGCGTCCACTGCTGGCAGCCTCCGCCCTGTTGCTGTTCGTCGTGACCCGCGCCGCGCTCGCCGCGCCGCCGCCGCCGGTTCGGCTCGCGCCCGCCGAAGCCGACTCGCTCACCCGGGCCGTGCTGGCCGACCGCGCCGAGACCGAGAAATGGCTGAAAGGGGCGGCCACCTCGTATCTGGCCACGGTCCAGCGCGAGGACTTCGGCGAGCGGACCACGCTCACACTGGGTCGCGACTCGCACAACGATGTGCGCCTCGACGACCCCGAGTGGCAGGCGCACCATGTGCAAGTGACCGTGCGCGGGGATTCCTTTCAGGTGAAGGCGCTCGACCCCCATGCCTTCTTCACGGTCAAGGGCGACAGCGTGCGAAACGCCATCGTGGGCCCCTCGAGCATCGGGGTGGGCCGCTTCACCGTGCGACTCTCGCACCAGCGCTATCCCGCGATCATCGTGTTCGACCCCAAGAGCCCGCGCTTCGCCGAGTACAAGGGCATGAAGTGGTTCCCGGTCAACTTCAAGTACCGCTTCATCGCGCCGCTCACGGCGAACCCCAAGCCCGATACCACGATCATCATGAGCACGCGCGGCAACGCGCGCCGCGCCGTGCGGGTGGGCTGGTTCTCGCTCAAGCTGGGTGGGCGCAGCGTGCGGCTGGAGGCGCACCGACTGCTCGAGCCGGGCGTGGGCGAGAACGACATGAGCCTGTTCTTCCAGGACGCCACCACCGCCCACGAGAGCTACAGCGTGGGGCGCTACCTCGAGCCGGTGAAGCTCGCCGACGGGCGCTATCTGCTGGACTTCAACAACTGCTACAGCCCCGCCTGCGCGTACAGCCCGCACTACAACTGCCCCATCCCGTCCCGCGCGAACCACCTGGGCGTGCCCATCCGTGCGGGCGAGATGGACTCGCACTACTCGCACTGAGGGTTGGCGCGAGCCTACAACCCCGCTTCGCGCATGCGGCGCGTGATCAGGCGTTGCTTGGCCGCGTGCTGCACCAGGTCGAGCATCCCGATCAGGCCCTGCCCCTTGCCCATCGAGAGGTCGCGTCCGAACAGCTCGAAGATGGTCTCCTGAGGCACGCGGGCCACCTGCTCGAGCGGCACATCCGAGCAGGTCTCCTCCAGCACCATGGCCCATGCCTTGGCCGAGAGCCCCTGCGGGTTCTCGATGGCGAAGTAGAAGTGCAGCGTGCCGTCGGGTTGGTCCACGGGAAATACAAACGCGTCGCTCTCGCAGCGCGGCGCGCGATTGGCTTCGGGGAACGGGCGAGTGGCCACGCTGGCCGGCACCTCGACGAAGCGGTCGGCATATTCGATCAGCATTTCGGCGCGCATGCCGCGGTCGACGAGCTGGAAATCGGCCACCACCTCGGCCAACTTGGCCGGCAGCGCGACGGCGTCGCTCATCAGCCGCGCTCGATCGGGAGCCCGACCGAGTTGCCCCACTCGGTCCAACTGCCGTCGTAGTTGCGCACACGCGCGTAGCCCAGCAGGTAGCTGAGCACGAACCAGGTATGGCTGCTGCGCTCGCCGATGCGGCAGTAGGCGACGACATCGTCGGAAGGCTGCAGCCCGATCTCGCCTTCATAGATCGCCCGCAGCTCCGCGGCGCTCTTGAAGGTGCCGTCCTCGGGGTTCGCAGCGCGCGCCCAGGGCACGCTCTTGGCGCCGGGAATGTGTCCACCGCGCAGCACGCCCTCCTGCGGATACTCGGCCATGTGCGTGCGCTCGCCGCTGAACTCCTGAGGACTGCGCACATCCACCATCTTGCCGCCGGCCTTGGCATGCTGGATGACCTGGTCGCGGAATGCCCGCAGCTTGTTGTCATCGCGCTTCGGCGCGGCATACGCCGTGGCCGGGTACTCGCGCTTCTCGCGCGTCAGAGGCCGCTGCTCCTTCTCCCACTTGAGCCGCCCGCCATCCATCACCTTGGCGTTCGTGTGCCCGAACAACTGGAACACCCAGAATGCATAGCACGCCCACCAGTTGCTCTTGTCGCCGTAGAACACCACGGTCGTCTCGCGCGTCACGCCGATGCGCTGCATGAGAGAATCGAACCCGGCCTTATCCAGATAGTCGCGACGCACCGGGTCGTTCAAGTCCGCCGCCCAGTCCACCTGCACCGCGCCCGCGATGTGGCCCGAGGGGTACAAGAGCTGGTCCTCGTTCGACTCGACGATGCGCACGCCCGGGTCGTCCAGATGCTGCGCCACCCAATCGGTGCTCACGAGCACATCGGGATGCACATAGCCACGCGCAGAGATCTCAGACATGGGTCACCTCGGGGCGAAAGTACGGGGTTGGGGCGGTCGTCCGCGTGCAGCCGGGATTCGGGTGCAGGATAGCCCACGGGGCTACTGGAGCACGACCACCCGTTGGCTGGCCGATTGCGTGCCCTGCGAGGCGCGGACGAAGTACAGCCCCGGCGGCACGCCCCGACTCGCGAAGGTGAGCGAATGCGGGCCCGCTGCGGTGGGCTGGAACTTCTGCTCGCGCACGCGCCGGCCCTGCAGGTCGAGCAACTCCATCACCACCACGCCCCGCGTGGGCGTGCGCAGGTCCAGACGCAGATCGTTGCCGCGGTGGATCGGGTTGGGCCATGCGCGCGGCAGGGCGAGCACCGCATCCGAAGCGAGCGGCGGCCCGGTCGTGACCGGCGGCGCCGGGAATGTGTTCATGAAGACGGCCACATCCGTGCCCAGGAATCCGCCCAATGAGCCGCGACCGTTCGCCACCGCCAGGTCCAGCGTGCCGTTGCCATCGATGTCGCCCAACGCGAGCCTGCCGCCGTGCGGGCCGGTCGTGAAATCACTGCGCTCGAGGAAGCCCGCTTGATGGTCGTTGTACCAGACCGTTGCCGTGGCCATGCGCCGATCGCTCGAGTTGCGCCCATTGCTGACGATGAGATCCGTGTACCCGTCCGCATCCAGATCGCCCAGTGCCACCGACAGCGGGAAGGTCCCCGCAGCCCCGACGGCG
>JANLOU010000258.1:0-24118 GCA_031366735.1 Candidatus Eiseniibacteriota bacterium | reverse complement strand
AAATTCGGAAGTTCGGTCGACTCTGGCGACATCGGATCGGTACCATTCGTACCAGCTGTCGCGGCCGCTACGTTGCGCTTCGGCATGGGCAACAACGCGTCGCCACGACACCATCGCTGCGATCGAGGACCATCGCGACACCGTGATGCCAAGACCACTGTCGGTTCGAACCGAATCGATGCCAACATAGCTCCCACCAGCCACGGGAGGAGTGAAGGCACTGCAGTCGAGATAGCTCCAGCGACGTTCGGTGCGGTCCAGTGCGCGCCGGTACAATTCGAATGTCCCGCTGACCGAATCGGGTGTAACTCCAACCACGATATCTGCGGGGAGGCCATCCAACGCCAGTATCGAGGGGCCGATCAACAGATTCTGCCCAGGAGCAAGAGTTGTCACGCCGGTAGGGGACACTGCTATGTCCAAAAGGAGCGCACCGTTCGAGGTCCGCATCCTCAGATACGTCTGCTGGTCCAGCACTCCGCCTGTTTCGCGACCTTGGAGCTCGACGAACCAACGCCGTGGCAGTCCGGGCGCACAACGCAGGCCAACCTCGGAGATGAGCACCGATGCAGGAGGTTTGATGCCCGCATAGCATTCGGCGGTCGCAGTCTGCATGGCACGATTCTGCGGATTTGCTGGCGCATTGGGCGCGTATGCACCCGAACTGTTGCGTTGGAGGCTCGAACCCGGAGCGGGAAACGGCAGCCCGCCCGGATAGGTTCCGTACTCGAGCCTTGAGAGCACCGTGGTGGCCTGCGCAGCCGTAGTGGCGGTGAGTTCGATGCGTGCCCCGACCAGATCCACCGGCCCCTCGACATAGCTATCGGGAGTGAGTCGAGTGTTGGTGACGAAGCTATAGCCCGCGATCAGCTGGCGCTGGTCGGCCAGCGCCACACCGGGCGAACCGTCGAGTACGTTCAAGATCTTCAGGATCGGACGCTGATAGGGGTCATACGTCCGCAGGACAATGTCGGTGCGTCGGACCTGTGTCTGGAGCGAGCGAAGTTCAATGAAACTCCCGTCCACGAAGGCTCCCGCCACACACCTGAACCCCATCTCATCAACAACCCAGTCGAAGCCAGCCTCCGTCGGGCCGAAACAGGCTGCACGTGGACTCGCAGTGGCGACGTTGCTGGTGGTCGGCGAAGGCGCCACCGTGCTGGTGAAATCGTTGGTCGCTGGGACTCGTGTCAAGCAGCCACCAGGCGGCGGCAGTGGCACGCCTCCGGCCACGGCGCCGTAGCGCAGCACGTGGAGGAGTGAATCTGGTGAGTTGGCGCGAACGCCGTACAACTCGATCCGCCCGCCGATGAGATCGAGTGCGCCGTCGAAGACGCGATCTGGGTCCAGCCACGCCATTTCTTGGAAGCCACGTCGCGCCAACAGGCTCGTGGTTCCCGGGCCGGCGGTGCTGAGTGCGCCGAGGAGACATCCTGGGATATCAAAGCGCAGGCTCCCGTCGGACCCGTAGGCCCGCAAGCCGACCCCGCTGCTTCGCGGCTGCTGTTTGAGTGAAACGAGCTCAATGTAGGCGGTGGCCGGTGTGCTTGGACAATCGAGTGCCATTTCCTGGATCCGCCAGTCGTCCGTCAGAACCACCAGCGGGACGCCGAAACACGGGTGTTCGCCCACCAACTGAGCTCCGGCACGGTTCTGGGGTGTGGGAACCGCATCGCTGCGGTAGCTGCCATCATTCTGTCGTTGGATCGCGTTGCCCGGAACTGGCAATGCAATGCCGCCGGTGGGAACGCTGCCGGTCGCTGAATAACGCAACTCTTGGAGGGTCAGGAGCGAGTCGCCGCCGGAGTTCGGCATGATCAATGTGAGAAAGCCACCCAGAGAATCAATCAGGCCGGGCAAGGTGAAATCCAAGGGTATGCCCGAAGCAGTAGTGAAGGGGATTGAACCTGCGAGAAACTTGGAGCTCCCACTGGCGCTCGCGCCCACAAGGCTCGCGAACGGGCGCACACTGAACACGGTCGAACCGCCCGCTCTCCGATGCCTGAGAAGGATGTTCTCATCGTAGGGCTGAGCGATTGTCGACTTCAGCTCAACATAGCGCACGCCTTTCGAGCTGGAGCCACACTGCAAGAACAGCTCCTCGACCACCCACCCGGTCGCGGGTTCGTAGCCGTAGCAGCCACCCGTTGCCGTGGCGCCGTCCGCGCGCGTGATGGTCGGGAATGCAAGCCGCGTGAACCCATCGCCCACCCGGACGAGACTCTGGCCGTTGTAGGGCGCGCGCATCGTGCCGACGGCCATTCCCCACTCGACCCGATCGAAGTCGACGCGTTCACCCGTCGTGGGATCGTAGGTGAACAGAGCCAGCGCTCCGCCACGTTTGTCCAAGATCGGCGCGACGCCATCGGCTGTCATCCCGGCGGAAGCCGCGAATGCGCCGCCAGCCAGCAGCCATGTGGAACCCTGCGGGAACGGCTCGGCGGCATGACTCGCGAAGTTCAGGGTAAAATCGGAAGTTTGGCCGAGCACGGTCATCACCTCGAGGTGAAGATCGGCATCGCGCGCCTGCCCTACCGCGACGGCGGTGATCTCGATGAACTGCGTGCCCGCGGCACCCCCGCGGCAGGCGAAGCCGATCTCGCCGATCCGCAGTCCGCTGACATCCGCGTGGAGAATCGAAGCCGATCCAAACCAAAGCACGGCGCAGATAGCGCTCGCGGTCGTGCGGAGCGCTGGGAGTTGCGGCATGGGGCCCTCACGACGCGGGGGGTCAGCAAACTTGGAATGTACGGCTGTGCACCTCATAGTAGCCCGGATAGAGGAAATCCGTGGATGATTCTTCATGTGCGAGGCCATGAATCCATCACGAGCCCGCAGCTGAGGGGTGCCCTGAAGATTGCAGTTGCGCTCCGACTGGCCCCCGAGCACCCTGTTCGCCTGTTGCCGCACAACGATTTGCCGCGTTCTGCGGCCGCGCTGCGAGCTTCGGCGCGCCCACTTCGAGGAGAGACTGGCATGGAAGGCCCCAGACCCCCGCGTTTCGGGGGCAAACAGTTGCTACGCGCGGGCCTGTTCGTGGCCGGAAGCGTACTGGTGGTCGGCGTCTTCGTGTTCACTCATCTGATGGTGCAACGCCTGTCTGAGGAAGTGACCACCACTTCGGGCGTGCTGGCGCGCTTCAATGCCGAGGCCTCGGTGCTCGCCACCCGCGACCCGGAGGTGCGCCGGATCTTCTCGGAAGTGATCGAGAGCCTGGACTTTCCCATCATCATCACCGATACGACCGGCGTGCCCCGCGCTTGGCAGGATGTGGGGGTGCCGCACCGCATGGTGGGCGAGGCGGTGCTCGACAGCCTCTCGGCAGGCGTGCCGGTCTCGGCGCCCATGATGAAGCTGATCGAGGGTGTGCGCGCGCGGGTCAAGGAGCTGGATCGTCGCCATCAGCCGATCGCCGTGTGGCAGACGCGGCCCGACTCGGTGCGCATCGGGTATGTGCACTACGGCGAGCCGGCGGTCATGTCGCGGCTGCGCTGGATGCCATTCATGGCGGTGGGCGGCACGGGGCTGCTGCTGCTGCTCGGGCTCTCGGGGCTTGCCAGTATCCGTCAGGCGGAGAAGCGCACGATCTGGGTGGGCATGGCCAAGGAGACCGCGCACCAGTTGGGCACGCCGCTCTCGAGTCTGATGGGCTGGGTCGAGCTGTTGCGGGGTCACGCCGACACGGCGATGGAAGGCGAGGTCCGCATTCCGGCCCCCGAGCTCGCCGAAACGCTCGATGACATGGAGCGCGATATCGAGCGGCTCTCCAAAGTGGCGCAGCGCTTCAGCCACATTGGTTCCGCGCCGCAGCTGCAGCTTCAGGATGTGGCGCCGGTGGTGCGTGAGGCGGTGCAGTATGTGCGTCGTCGGATTCCGCAGAGCCGTGGCGTGATCGAGATCCGTGAGCGATACGACGAGGTTCCGCCGATCAACTTGAACCGAGAGCTACTTGAATGGGCGGTCGAGAATCTGATCAGCAATGCACTCTCGGCGATGGATAAGAAGCCGGGCGTCATCGAGGTGTCGTTGGAGCGTCGCGCGCAGACCGAAGAGGTCGAGATCGTGGTGACCGACAACGGTCGCGGCATGTCGCGAGAGGAACAAAGCAAAGCGTTCGAGCCGGGCTACACCACCAAGCGGCGCGGTTGGGGGCTGGGGCTGGCACTCGCGCGGCGCGTGGTCGAGGAATACCATGCGGGTCGTATCGGCATCCGGCGCAGCTCGCCGGGTGAGGGCACCACCATGGTGATCCGCTTCCCGACCTGAGCGCGCTACCGGCGCGCGCCGAAGCGCGTGCCGAAGAAGTCGCCATCGTTCCAGCGCGGCGCCGCGCGGCCATCAGCCGCGAGCCATGCGGTGTAGAACGCCATGCGGGTGAAGCGCGCGGCGCTCGGCCAGTCGAACGGCTGGGCCATGTCATCGCTCGGAGCATGGTAGTGCTCGGTGCGCCAGGCGTTCGAGAGCTCGAGGCTGTGCGGGGTGCCATCGCCGCCCGAAGTGGGGAAGATGCTGGGCACCCCTTGTTTGACGAACGAGAACTGGTCGCTGCGCACGAAGATGACTTCGGCTGGCGTGGGGTCGGGAATCAAGCTGATGCCCGTCAGGCGCGCCGCATGCTCGAGCATGGGTCCCAGGCTCGAGTGCTCGGCCCCGAACCCGATCACATGCGAGAGCGGCACCAGCGTGAGCACCATGTCGAGGTTCACATCGCCGACCACCGTGAGTCCCAGCGGCGGGGAGTGACGCGCGAAGTAGTCCGAACCCTGCAGACCTTTCTCCTCACCGGTCACCGAGAGGAACAGGATCGAGCGCTTGGGTTTGGTGCGAAGCGATGTGAACGCGCGCGCGGCTTCGAGCATCATCGCGGTGCCGCTGGCGTTATCGTAGGCGCCGTTGTTGATGCTGTCGCCGTTCACCGGGGTGCTGATCCCCAGGTGATCCAAGTGGGCGCTGATGACGATGCACTCGTGCGCAAGCCGGGGATCGGACCCGCGCACAAGGCCCACGACATTCGGGCTGGCGACGCTGGCATGGCGCGTGACGCGCCGGATCTTGACCCCGACGCCCAGATCGAACGCCTGCGGGTGGCTGGAGTCGGCGGCGGCGAAGGCCTGGTCCAATCGGGTCGGCGAGGTCATGAACACCGACTCCAGGCCCTTGCGCGACAGCCGTGCCGTGACCTCGATCAGCGCAAAGCTGTTCGACGGCGCGCCGCCTGCGTCGGTCCAGCGATAGCCGGGCAGCTTGGAGCCGCGCACCACGCGTGCCCACGGCTCGCGCACATCGTCCTCGGGACGAGTACCCGTGAGCATGCCTACGGCCCCGTGCGCGGCGGCGGCCTCTTCCTTGACCACGGAGTTCGAGTAGTACGCACGCTCGTTGTGGCCGAACCGGGGCGGCGCGCCGCGCAGCAACACCACGACTTTGCCACGCACATCGATCCCGGCGTAATCGTCGTAGCCCATGTCCGGCGCGCTCACGCCATAGCCAACGAATACGAGTGGCGCCTCCGTGGTCCACTTCTCGCGCAGGAAATCGCCCGACATGACGAAGTCTTCATCAAACGCCAGCGGCGTCCCGATGCCGCCCCGCACCAACGCGAAGGAGCACTCGGAGGGCACCAGTTCCGCGCGGCGCAGCGGCACGGGTTGCAGGTAGCCGGCGGTGCCGGCGGGCGCGAGTCCGAGCGATTCCATCCGGGCGGCCACATAGCGGGCGGCCAGATCGTAGCCGCGTGTGCCCGTGCCCCGGCCCTCGAGCGCGTCGTCGGCCAGGAACCGCACATCGGCTTCCAGCCGGCGGCCATCGATCCGCGCCGCTGCCGCCTTCACCGCGGGCAGTAGCACCGCCGTTGTGCGGGTGGGGCGCCTCGGGGTGGCTGCGAGCGTGAGGGCGACGGCCGCGAGGGCGGCGGCGAGCAGGACGGAACGGGCGATCGGGGAGCGGCGCACGGGGACCTCGTCCGATGGAGGTGGCATGGCTGGAGACCGAGGGCAAAGCTAGGGGTATCACTCCCATGGGGTCAATGGGCGTGTGACGAGCGTCCCGTTTCGCGCCCGCCCCGTGCGGCATTATCCTGCCAGCACTCCGCTCACTCCCACCCGGCGCCCCGGCGCCAGATCCCAGGAACCTATGGCGACCGAGATCACCCGACGCATCCTCTGGGCCGACGACGAGATCGACCTGCTCAAGCCACACATCCGGTTCCTCGAGCAGAAAGGCTATTCGGTCACGCCGGTGCTGAACGGCGAGGACGCGCTCGCGGCGCTCGAGAAGGAGCGCTACGACGTGCTCCTGCTGGACGAGATGATGCCGGGCATGGGCGGGCTCGAGACGCTGGCGCAACTCAAGTCGCTCGATGTGTCGCTGCCGGTCATCCTGATCACCAAGAGTGAGGAGGAGACCCTTATGGAGGAGGCGATCGGGCAGCGCATCACCGACTACCTGATCAAGCCCGTGAATCCCTCGCAGGTGTTCCTCGCATGTAAGCGCGTGTTCGACTCGCAGCGCATCCAGGACTCGCAGCGCGCGCGCGACTATGTGGGCGAGATGCAGCGCTGGCAGACCATGGATGTGCGCAAGCTGGACTGGAAGGGTTGGGTGGATCTGTCCGTCGATGTGGCGCGCTGGGATGTGGGACTCGACGGTGCGCCCGAGGCCGGGTTGCAGCAGGCGCACGGCGACCTGCGCAAGAGTCTCAATATCGACTTCAGTCGCTTCATCGAGGACAAGTACGGCGCGTGGGTGCACGCGTTCGCCAAAGGCGTCCCGAGCGAGCGGCCGTTGCTCAGTTGCGATGTGGTGCGCCACGCGGTCGTGCCGCACCTGAACGAAGGTAAGCGCGTCGTGTTCATTGTCATCGACTGCATGCGGCTCGACCAATGGTTCACGCTCGAGCCATTGCTCGAGGATTGGTTCGATATCCAGCGCGAGTACTACTGCTCGATCCTGCCCACCGCGACGCCCTACTCGCGCAACAGCATCTTCTCGGGGCTGCTGCCGGCCCAGATGTTCCAGCAGCATCCGGAACTGTGGCAGGAGAGCAGCAACGACGAACGCACCAAGAATCGTTATGAGCGGCAGTTCCTCGATCTGCAACTCGAGCGGCTCAAGGTCAAACTCGATCGCGGCACGAAGTATCTCAAGATCTACGATGCCGAAGAGGCGCAGAACACCCGTCGTCAGATCAACTCGTTCGCGGGCCTGTCGCTGGTGTCGATGGTGTTCAACTTCCTCGATATCCTCGCGCACGGACGCAGCGAAAGCGACATCCTTCAGGAGTTGGCCCCCGATGAAGCGGCGTTTCGCGCCGTGATGAAGGCGTGGTTCACGCACTCACCGCTGTACGAGATCTTCCACGCGCTCTCGAATCAGGACTGCACTGTGGTCGTGACCACCGATCATGGGTCGGTCCTGGGCCGGCGTGCGGCGCTGGTGCACGGCAATCGCGACACCAGCACGAATCTGCGCTACAAGTATGGCGTGAACCTCAATACCGATCCCAAGCAGGCCATCATCCTGCGCAAGCCCATGGACTTCATGCTGCCCGACGATGGCGTGAACAAGAACTATGTGATCGCCCGCGAGGATTTCTACTTCGTGTATCCCACGCGCTTCCACGAGTTCGAGGGCAAGTACCGTGGGTCGTTCCAGCATGGCGGCGTCTCGGTGGAGGAGATGGTGTTGCCGCTCATGACGCTGCGGCCCAAGGCCCCGCGCGTGGGTTCGTGAGGCAGATGCCACGGTGATGGGGACCTTGGAGAAGCACACGCGATCCGTCGAGGGCACCGACCAACTGGGCGTGGCGTTCGCGCCGGCGCTCCAGTTGGGCGATGTGGTGGCGCTCCGCGGACCGTTGGGTGCGGGCAAGACGCGGTTCGTGGCGGGACTGGCGCGCGGGATGTCGCCCAGTGCTCGCGTCCGATCGCCCTCGTTCACCTTGGTGAACGAGTACCTGGGCGCGCTGCCGCTGTTCCACCTCGACCTGTATCGGTTGGAGGGGATGCGCGATGTCGAGGGGCTGGGACTCGAGGAGTACGCCGAGCGTGGTGCGCTCGTGGTGGAGTGGGGCGAGCGCCTGCCGAGTGCGTGGTTGGCCGAGGCCCTGATGATCGCGATCGAGCCCGGCGAGGGCGATGCGCGTGTGTTGCGCGCCAGCGCATTCGGCGGCCGCGGCAAGGCGCTGCTCGAAGCGTGGCGCGCGCTGCCGGAGTCGGCGTGAGCGAGCGGCGCGAGTTGGGATTGGCGATCGAGGCCGCGACCGACCATGGCGAGGTCGCCGTGCTCGAGGGCGACCGCGTCCTGGCGCATCGCATCGAGACCATCGGGCACACGCACACGCAGCGGCTCACCCCATTCGTGCGTGAAGTGCTGGCCGCGGCCGGGGTGGAACCGCGCGAGCTCACTTGGATCGCATCCGACCTTGGCCCGGGCTCGTTCACCGGCGCGCGAGTCGGACTTGCGACGGCCAAAGGATTCGCGCTCGTCGCGGGCGCCCAGTTGTTGGGTGCCTCGAGCCTTGCCGCGCTCGCGCACGCCACTCCTGCGCGCAAGGCGCTGGTGGTGCCGTTGGTGGGCGCGGGGCGGCGCGATCTGTACGCCGGTTTCTATCGCAAGGACGCGCGTGGCCAGACGCGGCTGTTGGCGGCGCCGCGCGTGGACACGCCCGCGCGACTGCTCGAAGCCGTCCGCGAGGCGCATGCGCTCATCCCCGACCACGCCGTGCGCTTCGTCGGACCGGGTGCGGGACGCGAGCAGGCGATGCTCGAAGCGGCGTATGCCACCAGCACTGCGCTCGCGTTCCGTCATGCTGGCCTATCGGCGCTCGATCTGGCCGCCGCCGCGCGCGCCGAGGGTGGCCCCGGGGCTGGCCTTCCTGCCCCGGGGCACGAGAGCGACCCGGTGTATGTGCGTCCCGCGCAGGCCGAGGACCGCGTGCGCCACAAGGCGCAGGCCGCCGTCCCGACCCTGCTGCGATCCCTGCTCGAGAGCGATCTGGATTGGGTGGTCGAGACGGAGCGGCGCGTCTTCAGTGATCCTTGGTCGGTGCCGTTCTTCCGACAGTTGCTCGGGGATCCGCAGACTTACGCGCGCGTGGCCGAGCGCGGCGGCCGGTTCGCGGGCTACTGCATGGCGCGCATCCTCGGCCCCGACTGCGACCTCGAGAACATCGCCGTCACGCCCGAAGCCCGGCGCGAGGGTGTGGCCAATGCGCTTGTGCTCGACCTGCTCGACACTTGCGAAGTGCGCGGCGTGCGACGCGTGGCGCTCGAGGTGCGAGCCAGCAACGACGCCGCTCAGGCGCTGTACCGAGCGCACGGATTCCATCTGGCGGGACTGCGACGCAGTTACTATCGGCAGCCGGCGGAGGATGGCTTATTGATGGTGCGAGAGCGCTGAGCGGTCCTACAGCCCGTCGTATCTCGAGTACCCGCGCTCCTGCCAATAGTCCGCTGGCTCGGTGCGCGTGTAGGCGATCTCGGTGAGCGCCTTGATATTCTTGAGCCCCAGTTTGATCGGCGCCAACAGCCGCATCGGCGCGCCGTGCGCGAGCGTGAGTGGCACCCCGTTCTGATGGGTTGCGAGCAGGGTCTGCGGATGTTGCGCGGTGCCCAGATCGAGCGAAACATAGTAGGGCTCGGGGTGTCCTGCAGCATCCAGGCTCGCCGAACTGCGCAGCCCGGCGTAGCGCGCACCCTCGGCGGGTGGGAACGCCCTGAGCAGATCGGCGAAGCGGATCCCGCCCCACCACGCCACCGCGCTCCATCCCTCGACGCACACCAGGCGCGTGACCTGCTCGTGGAATGCGAATCGCTCCAACAGTTGCGCGGCGCTGAAGCGTTCCATGCGTCCCGAGGCGAGCCCCGACAACTGCAGCGTCCAGTCGGGCAGGAACTCGGGCCCCGGTGTGCGGCCGTGGTAGTTGTTACGCAGAGGCGTCACCTCGGATTTGGCATAGGTGCGGACCATGCGGTCCTGGGATTGCAGCGCCTCGGCGACATCGTCATCGAAGGTGAGCGAGCCTTGCAGCGTGGCGTCACGGCGACCCGGCGTCAGCCCAACGCGCGCGGCCAGCGTGTCGAGGGATTCGCGGGCGGCGCCGGGCAGACGGCCGCGCACGGCGTTGGGAAGCAACCACCACGCACCGATCCCCGCGGCGATGGTGCCGGCGGTGAACAACAGGAAGTCCCGGCGGGTCTGCGCCCGGAGCCGGCGCTCGGGGAGTTCAATGGGCGGCTGGGGTGGGGCCTTGCGGCGCTCAGGCTTCGCCATGCGAGTCCTCCTTCACGCGTTTGGACCAGCCCGTCACCATCGAGCGAAAAGTGTCGAAGCCGTCCGCGATCACCAGGATCACATGCGGCACCACGAACAGCGCGAACAGCACCATGCACGCGAAGTGCACCACGCGCGCGCCGTTGTAGTCGACGAACAATCGCTCGAGCCAGCCCAGTTGCGAGGGTTTGTGCATCGCCCAACCGGATAACACCACCAGCGCGCCCCCAACGATCACGGTGAAGTAGCCGCCCCGCTGCAGCGCGTTGTAAGGCCCCTGCACGGGTGGATGCGGCCACGGCCGGCGCAGGATCGCCATGGGGATCAGGCCCGCGTAGTACCGCATCATCGCCAGCGCGCCGCCGGGGTCGGACAGGCGCGGGATCAGCACGCGCCAACCGCCGCCGGCCAACAGCCCGAGCAAGTACAACAGCCCGTTCGCCATGAACAGGTAGGCAAGCAACCAATGCAGCTGCAGGTATTCCGCAAGCTGCCGGGTGCCGAGTCCGAAGTGGTCATAGATCCAATCGCGCGAGGCGCCGCTCGTGGGGATCACCCGGTCCAGCGCGACGCCGACATCGCCCACGATATCGCGGCTGCGAGTGACGGGATCGGCCGCGTGCAGGAATACCGGAGCGGCCCAGTGGATCGACAACCCGCTGGCGATGAGCAGCAACAGCAACGGCACATTGAGCCAGTGCGAGATCCGCACCAGCGCATGATGGCGCCGGACGATACGAACGGGTGGGCCCGCGGGGATCGACCGGGCGGCCTTCGGGGACGGCATGAACACCTCGGCGAGGGGAGGGAACTACGGGTCGTCCACTGTATGGCGAAGGGGGTCGGACTGTGACCAGTAATCTCGCTCGCGCGGCGCGACGCGGGCTCACGCCCCTTTCGGCTTCACATACTGTCGCTTGAGGCGGATGTCGGAACCCTCGAAGCAGCTCGTGCCATGCGTGTGCACCGATACCTGGATCGCCTGGGGCGGGAACATGCGCGTCACCTCGCGGAAGTCCTGATTCGACTTGGCGAGCCCGCGATAGAACACCTCGGACAGCGCCTCCGCCGTGAGTTCAAGACTTTCGGCCGTCGCGTCCTCGGCCAGTTCCAGTTGGATCAGCAGCCGACGGTTCACCGCCTCATCCTCTTCGCTCGTGAACTGGAATGAACAGATCGCGCTCGCCAGGCGCGGGTGCTGCAGGAGCGTGGCCTCCAGATCGGCCGGGTAGATCTTGGAGCCGAAGAACGCCACCGTCAGGTCGGAGCGCCCGAATACGAACAACACAGGAAAATGGCCACGGCGCTCGGCCAGCGAATCCGGTTCGATGCCCTGCTCGCGCAGGCGGACCGCCAGATCCCGGAACCTCCAGGTGCCGCCGGTGTCCTTCAGGTTGTAGCGGATCTTCGGCGCAGCCCCGCTCGCCCGGCAGATCGTGAACACCAACTCGCCGCCTGCAAGCGTCTCGATGTGATAGTCGAGCGGGTTGTACTGGAAGATCATCGGTGGCGTGTCGCGTCCGAACAGTCGGTGGCACAGGGCAGGGTCCCGCCAGCAACGCGACCGCAGGGCGATCGTCCATGGGGTCTCGACCCCGATGTTGATCTCCAGGTCCGAGGCGCCATACGAAGACACGACGGTCTTGAAGTACCGCAGCAGGTAATCGCGCAACGGCTCACTGATTCCCTCTCCACCCACCACCAGGTCGATATGGAACGCCGCGAGGTCGAGCCGGCTCTGGTCCACGAACGATTTCACGAATGGCGGGTAACCGAACACGAGGTAGCGGTAGGTGGGCCCGAAGGTATTCAGGGTATTCTCGAGCTTGGAGCTGTCGGGCCCGATCGACTTGAGGATGCCCACATCGGCAAGCGACATGGACACATGCATGCCGGTCGCCCACGGTCCGAGCGCGAAGCAGTTCAGCAGGATGCGACGCGGGTCTCCGTACAGGAGGCCATAGCTCAGGCGCAGGATGCGCGAGACATCCTTGCGCTCCTGCGCATTGCGGACCCAGTTGTTCGGGGGTCCCGAGGATCCCGAGGACTCATCGAGCACCGAGCCAGCGCCCATGATCCGGCCGCCGAAACAGCGTTCCTCGATGGTGTAGCGCGCGACATAGTTCGCCTTGGTCGTGATCGGCACCTGCGCGAATGACCAAGGGCCCTCCGCCCGGTAGCCCGAGTCGGTCAGAAAGCGGGCGTAGCCCGGGCACTCGCGCACCGCCTTGTGGAACAGGAATCGCACGCGGCTCAGGCTGATGCGCTCCAACAGCGGCTGCAGCAGCGGCGCCATGAACAGCGCGTAGCCGTTGGGACGGAGCTCGACCGTGCGGCGCAGCCATGCGAGCGGCGTCAGGAACCCGTGCAGCAGCAGGCGCTGGATCAGAGCAACACCTCCTCGATGTGCCGCCGCTGACTGCGTGGCGGCACGGCACTCCGACCGATCTTGAATGCCAGCCAGATGTTCCCGATTCCCATGGCCGCTTCCACCCGCTTGGCGGTGGCGCGATGCGTGACCAGATTGCCGTACGGATGGCAGTAGTAACCCAGGCGGGTGCACTCGAGCCAGAAGTGGATCAGGCAACGGCCCGCCCGAAATGCGCCGTGGGGATCCCAGAACTCCCCCGACAGGAATCCCAGCGTGGGGACGGGCCCGAGTTGGACGCGGTAGCGGCGCGCGAACCACGCTCGTGCAAGGGGCCAGCGCAGGATGCCGGGAAGGTGGAATGCGAACCACAGCTCGGCCGGATGTTGATTCATACACCGGGCCTCGAGTCCGTCGCGTGTTCGGGCGGCGGCGTTCGAACTGTAACGCAACCAACCCGCCAGCTCCTCGCGATAGGGCGCATCGTTCAGGTCCTCGAACACCGCCTCGACATCGAGCGCCAACAGGTGCTCGATCGTGCGAGGGTCCTGCGTCTGCTGGTAGGCATGGCCCCAGGTCCGGACCAGTTCGGCCAGCCGGGCCCGATCGGCCTCGGTCACGAGTTCGGGGCCGTAGGCGAGGCGCGAGGTGCGGCGCCGCTCGAACAATTCGAGCGGGAACGGAGGGCGCACTTCGGGTGACTCGCGCAAGGTCAGGCGAGCGAAGGCGAACATGGGCTCGGGGCGCTTGCGCAGGCGCTCGGCCGAGAACGCGCCCAGGTCATCGAGCAGCGTTTCCTCGACCACGAACCCGTGCTGCGCGGCGGCCAGACGGATCGACTCCAGGAACAGTCCCATCGTCAGGATGATGAAGCTCCCCGTCACATCCTCGTTCGGGAGCGTGCGCCGCTTCTCGATATGGACTTCGGCGCGACGCGCGTCCAGCAGCCGGACACGCCACGGCTGCACATTGTGCGGCGAGGGTGCGAGCAGTGCGGTGGAGAGGATCGCACGCCACGGGGCGACTGGGTCGCTCATGCGCGGATCCATCCGCGGGGTCTGCCGGAGGTGTCCATGCAGTCAGTCCTTCCTTCTGGCCATGATGGTTCCCATCCGACCCGCACCATGCCACAGGGCGGGAGTCACCGCCGGTTTTACCGGGTTGGCCTCGGCCCGCGCGGGGTATTAAGGTGGGCCGGTCCCGCCCGCCGTCGGCGGAACGGACTGCCTCCAACTCGGAGAATCCCGAACCCCATGTCCTGGCTCAAGCGCGAACGCACCGGTATCAAGTCGCCCCCCAAGCCCGAGGAGCGCTCGGAGATGCCCGAGGGGCTGTGGACCAAGTGCGATGGCTGCGGCGAGGCGCTGTTCCAGACGGTGCTCGAACAGCATCTGTGGACCTGTCCGCACTGCGACCATCACTTCCGCGTGCCGGCGCGTACCTATCTGGGCTACCTCATGGACGAGGGCACCTTCCAGGAACGCGACGCCAACCTGATCGCAGGCGACCCGCTGGAGTTCCGCGACGCCAAGATGCCCTACCCCGACCGCCTCGCGGCCGCCCAGAAGGACACGGGCGAGAAGGACGCGTGCATCGGCGGCGTGGGAACCGTGGGTTCGGTGCCGGTGAGCGTGGCGAACATGAATTTCTTCTTCATGGGCGGCTCCATGGGTTCGGTGGTGGGCGAGAAAGTGGCGCGCGCGATCGAGCGCGGGATGGATGAGCGCCGCGCGGTCGTGGTGGTGTCGGCCACGGGGGGCGCCCGGATGCAGGAGGGCATCCTCTCGTTGATGCAGATGGCCAAGACCAGCATCCTGTTGGCGCATCTGCGTGCCGCCGGCTTGCCGTTCATCTCGGTGTTGACCGATCCGTCCACGGCGGGGGTGCTGGCGTCGTATGCGTCGCTGGGCGACCTCATCGTGGCGGAGCCCAGGGCGCTCGTGGGATTCGCGGGCGCGCGCGTGATCCGCCAGACGATCGGCGAGGATCTCCCGCCGGGCTTCCAGCGCGCCGAGTTCGTGCTCGAGAAGGGCTTCATCGATCGCATCGCGCACCGCAAACTCATGCGCGACGAAGTGGGCGATCTGCTTCGCGTGTTCTGGCACAGCACCCGGGGCTTCGCCCCCAAAGGTGGCGTCTCACCCCACGGTTACGACCCGAACGCTCCCCGTTCGTCCAAGACCGAATCCTGATCCGCTCGTGATCCCATCGTTGCAACGCCAACTCGAGACGCTCTACGGGCTCGAGCGTCGGCGCGCCAGACTGGACCTCGAAGGAACCTCGGCGCTGCTCGCCGCGCTCGGCGATCCGCACCTGCGCTTCCGGTCCGTCCATGTTGCCGGCACGAACGGCAAGGGCTCGGTATGCGCGCTCATCGAGCGGGTGTTGCGGGCGGCGCGAGTGCGCACCGGCTTGTTCACCTCGCCCCATCTGGTGGACTTTCGCGAGCGCATCCGCCTGAGCGGCCGATGGGCCAGCGAGGAAGTGCTGCGCCGGGAACTCGAACTGATCCAGACGCTGCCGGCGAGCCACGACGCCACTTTCTTCGAGATCGCCACTGCACTCGGGTTCGCTGAGTTCGGCGCGCATGGCGTGGAGTGGGGCGTGATCGAAGTGGGCCTGGGGGGGCGGCTGGATACCACCAATGTGCTCATGCCAGAAGTCTGCGCCATCACCTCGATCGGGCTGGACCACAGCGAGATCCTGGGCGACACCTACGAGGCGATCGCCGCGGAGAAGGCGGGCATCCTCAAGCCGGGCGTCCCCTGTGTCAGCGGTGTGGAGCACGATGGCGCGGCCTCGGTGCTCGCGCGCAGGGCGAGAGAAGTGGGCGCGCCGCTGGTGCAGGCGCGCGATGTGGTCGATGTGAGCGAGGCCATGTACGGCCCGTGGGGAACGCGACTGACGCTGGAATGCGAGCCGTGGGGGCGTTTCCAATTGCAGACGCGACTGTGCGGCAGCCACCAGCGCGATAACGCGCGTGTGGCGTTGGCCGTGCTGGCCCAACTCGTGGCGTGCGGCGTTCGCATCCCGCTCGCGGCCGTGCGTGAGGGATTCGCCGAGACCCGATGGCCGGGGCGCCTGGAGCCCTCGCCCACGGTGCGCCGACTGTGGTGGGACGGCGCGCACAATCCCGACGGGGTACGCCGATTGGTGCAGGCGTGGCGCGACGACATGAAGCTGGAACCCCCTGCGGCGATCGTGTTCGCGGTTGCACGCGACAAGGACGCGCGCGCCATGCTGCAACGGCTGGCGGGCTTCGCACCCGAAGCGCGCCTGTTGCTCACGCACACGCGCAACGAGCGCGCGCTCCCCGCCGAGGCGCTCGGCGAACTTGCCGGCGCATTGGGTGCGCGGGCCGAGGTGCACCCCAGCGTGGCCGAGGCGTTGGCCTGTGTGCTCGAGCACGGCCAGGATGGTCGCGGCCAGCGCGCCGGGCGCGTGTTGCTCGCGGGCTCACTGTTCGCGGTGGGCGAAGCCATGGAAGCGGTGGGCGGGGCGCCCGGGGAGTTGCAGTGAAGCGTGTCGCGACGATGTTGCTCGCGTGTGCCTCGCTGCTGTTCGCCGGCGCGGCACGCGCGGCCCAGACCGGGGCCCCGACGGCGCCCGAAGTGCCTTACCGGATCACCGCCGACAACATGACGGGTGGGCATGGCCCCGAGGGCGATGTCGTGTTCCTCAATGGCAACCTGCGCGTGACCAAGGGTAAGAGCGTGCTCTTGGCGGACCAGGGTCGGTACCTGCGTGCCGAGGGCATGTTCCACTTGGAAGGGCATGTCCGGCTGCGTGATTCGAGCACCACGGTCACTTGCGAGCGCGCGAACTTCAACGAGAACGAGGACCGCCTCAATCTGGAGGGCGATGTCGTGATCGTGGACAAGGACGCCACGCTCAAGGCGCCGCTCGGGTGGTATGACCGTGGCACGGGTGAGGCGCGGCTGATGGGGGGCGTCACCGGAACCGACAAGAAGCAACGCATCATGGCGGATGAGGCGGTGTACCTGCGCGATTCCTCGCGCGTCCGCGCGTATGGCCATGTGAAGGGTTTCGACGATGAGAACCGCACCGAGCTGAACGCCGACCAGGTGGACTACGACCGTCGCACGCGCGTCTCGGTCGCCACGGGAGCCCCGGTGCTCAAGACCAAGGACGACGACGGTCGCGAGACGCTGCTGTCCGCGTTGCTGCTGCGCGTGGACGGGCAACGCAAGACGGCCGAGGCCGTGGACTCGGTGCTGGTCGTTCGCGATACCCTGCGCGCGCGCGCCGATCGCGCGTTCTTCGACGATGCCTCGGGCAAGGGGCTGTTGCTCGGGCATCCGCGCGCATGGGACGGCGAGACCGATGTGATGGGCGACACGCTCGAGTTGTACGCCGAGAAGCGCAAGCTTCGCCATGTGGTCGTGCTCGGGAACGCCAGCATGGACTACGCCGGCCGACGCGAAGGCACGGTGGGGGAGACCAGTCGACTCACCGGGCGGCGCGTGGATGTGTTCGTGAGCGAGAACCGCATCGACAGCCTGGTCGCCACCGGCGGCGCACGCAATGCGTACGCTTCGCCCAGCAAAGCGGGCAGGACGCATGAGTCGAACATCGCCAATGGCGATACGATCCTGGTGCTCTTCAAGGACAAGAAGATCGACCGCGCGCGTGTGATGGGCAGCGCCAAGGGGGAATACCGACCTTCCGTGAGCGAGAAGGATACGGTGGCAATCGCGACGGAACTCATCCAATACGACGGCCGGGTCATCGAGTTCGTGGTCCCCAAGGACCGCATCCTGTTGGAAGGCGATGCGCACCTGACTTACCGCGATCTGGAGTTGAACGCGCGGCGGGTCACATTCGACAGCGGGCAGCAGACGCTCGTGGCCGAGGGCAAGCCGCAGCTGATCGAGCGGGGCGACAAAGTCGAGGGCCAGTTGATGACCTACGACATGGAGACGCGCCAGGGCACCATCTATCAGGCCACGACATCGTATGAGCGCGGGCTGTACCACGGTTCGCGCATCCGCAAGGTGGGGGACAATCAGCTCGATGTGCTGGGCGGTTCGTACAGCACCTGCGACCTGGCCTCGCCGCACTATCACTTCAGCGCGCGCTGGATGAAGATCTATCTCAAGGACAAGCTCGTCGCCAAGCCCGTCGTGTTCTATCTGCGCAATGTCCCGATCCTCGCGCTCCCGTTCTATGTATTCCCGATCAAACCCGGCCGCCACTCGGGCTTCCTGTTCCCGCAGTTCGAGTTCGGTTTCAACAATCGCACGGGACAGTTCGTGCGCAATGCGGGCTATTACTATGCGCCCAACGAGTACATGGATCTCTCCGCCTCGGGCGATTACTACCAGGCGCAGCCGACATGGGTGGTGCGCGCGGAGGGGAACTACAAGTTGCTGTACGCCTTCGAAGGTCGGTTCGATGGCCGCTTCGAACGCAACGACCAATCGGGGCGCGACGATTACGCCTTCAACGCCGACCACTCGCAGGACATCACCCCGCGCACACGGCTCGTGGCGCGGGGCAACTTCGTCTCGAGCCGCGAGTACAATGCCAGCGCGACCTCCGGTGGCACGCTGCAGCAGCGACTCAACCGCTTCCTGGTCTCGAGCGTTTCGATGTCGCACTCGGCGGATTGGGCCGCGTTCAATGCGGTCATCGACCGGCGTCAGGATCTGGACGCCGACCAGAGTCTGTTCAATGACGCCGATGGCCCGGGGCCGCTGACGGGCGCTCGTCTGGGTACTTTCGCCTCGCTCAACAATCTCACGATCAGCGCGCCGAGCCTGTCGGTGAGTTTTCCCACGCGCACGCTGGGGAGCTATGCGGTTTTCAAGGACACCCCGTTCGCCAAGGGCCTGCAGACCACCTATGTCTCGCTCAGCGGCAGGTTCCTGTCGTACTCCACGCGTCGAGCGTTCGTGAGCCGCTACACCGGCGATACGCTCGCCGGACTGTCCCCCATCCTCGACCAGCAGCGGGTCACGCGTCGCGGCGCGACCTCGGCGTTCGCGATCTCGGACTCGCGTCGGCTCATGGGCTGGCTCAACTTCGCGCCCTCGCTCAGCGGCAACGCGGTGGTGTTCGATTTCGATGAGTTGGGCAACAAGGTGGTCCCGGCGGCTACTTGGAGTTCGGCACTGGGGATGAGCACGACCCTGTACCGCACCTTCAAGACGCCGATGAAGGCCTTGTCGATCCGACATTCGGTCACGCCCACGGCTGCGATCAGCTACAGCCCCGAATTCTCGGGCCTCACCTACCTCGACTCGCTCGGGGCCCGCCTGGAGCGGTTCCGCTCGTTCGGTGACATCGGTATCTCGGGCTTCAAGCGTGGCAGCATCAGTTACGGACTCGAGCAGCGCTTCGCCGCGCGCTACCAGAAGGGCGAGCAGGTCCTCAAACTCGACAACCTGCTCACCTCGAGCACTTTCGCCAGCTACAATCTGTTGTGGCGCGAGCAGGGACAGAAGCGCGGCATGTCGCCGATCTCCCAAGCGTTCCGCATCCAGCCTCCGGGGCTCCTCTCGGCGGATGTGAGCGGTGTGATCGATCCGTTCCTGGGGCGGCCATTGCGCAATCTGGCTTACAACGCCGGCTTCAGCCTCGCGAGCACGGGAGCCAGGAAGGGGCAGACGGCCGGGCTTGCGGTCGAACAGACCGTCCGCCGGGATGATCTGGTGGCAGAGGATTCCTTCAAGGAGAGCTGGCGACTCTCGGTCGCATACTCCTACAGCGGCGGGTACTCCGGCCCGAGTTGGAGTTCGAACCAGACCGCCAATGCCGTGGTCCACTACGACCTCACGCCGAACTGGGGATTCGACTACTCCACGGCCTACGATGTGGGCAATCAGGAAGTGCTCTCGCAGCGTTACAGCCTGACGCGACACATCCACTGCTGGGACGCGGTGTTCACACGCTCCTTCACGCCGGGCGGCGAGGCGGAGTACTACTTCCGCTTGGGGATCCGCAACCAGCGCGAGGTCTACTACGAGCGCGGCTCGCGCGTGCAGAGCTTTGGCGGGATCAACTGACGGGGTCCCGGACGCCCGGGTGCTGTAAGGGCGCACCTCCGCGTGCGTCTACCTGAGCGAATCCCGTCCTTGCGCACCGATGGCGCGCCGAGCAGCATGGTTCCACCCAGCCGAAGAGGAACTCGCATGAGCTTCATTCCACTCCAGAGCATCCGTCGAGAGACCGAAGCCCCTCCTGTGGTGACCGAGAGCGTGCGGCTTCGCGTATCGGGCATGCACTGTGCCTCGTGCGTGAGCCGAGTGGAGCAGGCGTTGGCGTCGGTCGCCGGAGTGGCGGCGGCCCGCGTGAACCTTGCCACCATGCGCGCCGAAGTGGACCTCGCACGCGTGGTGCAGGCCGAAGTGCTCACCGCCGCGGTCCGGGCCGCGGGCTACGACGCGCATGTCGTCACCGCCCCGGTGGCCGATGACGCCGAGCAGCGTGAACGCGAGCAGGATCTGGCGCAGGTGCGCCGGCGATTCCTGCTCGCGCTTGGATTCGGCCTGCCGGTCTTCGCCATCGCACATCTGGGCATGCTGCCCTGGTTCTCGGGCGTGCCCATGGCGCTGCAGAATCTGACTCAACTCGTGCTCGCCACTCCGGTGCAGTGGATCGCGGGCTGGGGTTTCATGGTGGGGGCGTATCGCGGCCTGCGCCGCGGCGCGCCCGACATGGACACGCTCGTGGGTGTGGGCACGCTCGCCGCGTATCTGTATTCCGCGCTCGCCACGCTCTGGCCGCAGGGGATGGCGGGGCACCACGGCGCGGCGCTCGTCTATTTCGACACCTCGGTCACGATCGTGACGCTGATCCTCCTGGGTCGCCTGCTCGAGTCGCGCGCGAAGAGTCGCGCCAGCGCCGCCATGCGCCAACTGCTCGACCTGCGTCCGCGCACGGCACAACGCGTCATCGACGCCGCGACGCAGGCCACCGAGGATGTGCCGCTCGATTCCGTGCGTGTGGGCGATGTGTTGTTGGTGCGCCCGGGTGAACGCGTGCCGGTCGACGGGGTGGTGCTGGACGGCCACTCGAGCGTTGATGTGAGCATGCTCACCGGCGAACCCATCCCCGCCGAAGTGGGCCCCGGGATGGCGGTGAGCGGCGCCACGCTTAATGGCCGCGGTGCGTTTCGCATGCGCGCCGAACGCGTTGGCGCGGACTCCATGCTCATGCAGATCGTGGCGCTCGTGGAGCGCGCGCAATCGACCAAGGCTTCGGTGCAGCATCTGGCCGATCGCATCGCCGCTGTGTTCGTGCCCGTCGTCATGGTCATCGGGCTGGTGGCGTTCGCCGCATGGTGGTTCGCGGGCGCCGGGCTGGGCGCGTCGCTCCTGCGATTGGTGGCGGTCCTGATCGTGGCGTGTCCGTGTGCGCTGGGCCTTGCCACACCCACCGCACTCATCGTGGCGACCGGCCGCGGCGCCGAGTTGGGCGTGCTCGTGCGGGGTGCCGACGCGCTCGAGAAGGGCGAGCGGATCGATACCGTGCTGTTCGATAAGACCGGAACACTCACGCGAGGCACGCCCCAGTTGGCCCATGTGGTGACGGCAGCCGGCGTGAGCGAGCAGCACCTGCTCACCGCCGCCGCCACCGCCGAGGCGCGCAGTGAGCACCCACTGGCCCTCGCCGTGCGCCGCGGCGCGCTGGAGCGCGGCGCAATGGCGTTGGCGGTCGAGGACTTCGGCGCGGCCCCGGGGCAAGGGGTGTACGCCATGGCGCAGGGGCGTGCGTTCGTGGTGGGCAACGCCGCCATGCTCGCCAGCCGGGGCGCGCAGGAATCCGAACTCGCGGCGCAACGCGCGCACTTCGAGAGCGAGGGCAACACCGTGGTGGCCGTCGCCGAGGGCTCGCAACTGCTGGGCCTGTTGGCGCTGGCCGACACGCTCAAGCCCGATGCCCATCAAGCGGTGCAACAGTTGCAGCGCGATGGGGCCCAGGTGTGGATGATCACCGGCGACCGAGCACTCACCGCTGCTTCCGTTGCGCGCGAGGCGGGGATCGCGCCCGAACGGGTGATCGCCGGCGTGATGCCCGCGGACAAGAGCGCGCGCGTCGCAGCACTCCAGGCCGAAGGCCGTCGCGTGGCGTTCGTGGGGGATGGCCTCAATGATGCGCCCGCGCTGGCGCAGGCGGATGTGGGTCTTGCCATGGCGACGGGAACGGATGTGGCGATGGAGGCCAGCGCCTTCACGCTGGTGCGCAGCGACCTAGGGGCAGTGCGCGATGCGTTGCGGCTATCGCGCCGGACACTCCAGATCATCCGCCAGAATCTCGTCTGGGCGTTCGCATATAATGTCGTGCTGATTCCCATCGCGGCGGGTGCGTTGGTGCCGCTGCTGCGCACGGGCGGCGCGCTCGGACCCCTGTTCGGGTGGGAAGGGGGGCTGCATCCCATGCTCGCCTCGTTGGCCATGGCGCTCTCCAGCGTGTCGGTGGTCAGTTCCTCCTTGCGACTCAAGCGGTTCCGCTAGCCTCGAATCGCTGTCACGCTTGGGCAAATCCTTGGCGGGCTGCGCTCGCTCACGCCAATCTCCGCGTGACGCCCGCCCGGCCCGCAGCGATACTGGCCTTGGCTTGCACTCGTCCAACTCCGGGAGGGCTTCCGTGAAGCGTTCGTCGATCCTCGTCCAACTCGTCGCAATCGCGCTCGCCGTGTTGTTGCCGGTCGAGGCTGCGCACTGCGCATGGATGATGTCGCCGACGGCTTGCGGGGCTGCGGGCATGCGCGCGGATCATGCGTGCTGTCGGGCGGCCGCTTCCACTCCCGCCGCGTCCGGTGTGCCGCTTCGTCCGGTTCCGACCTGCGCCTGTCTGCAGTTGCCGCAGGCAGTGACCCACTCGGCGACATTCGCGCCGGGATCCCCGCACTCCGTGCAGGCGATCCTCGTGGGCGCCATTCGAGTGGCGCCGGCTGCGGGCTCGCTCGCCACGCCAATCCCGCGCAAGGCCTCGCCGTCGCGCATGGCCAGCGTTACCGCGCATCCGTTGCGCGGTCCTCCCGCGTACTCCTGAACCCGCTTCGTTCCTGTTGAAGCTGGCCGAGGTCGCGCGATCGCGCGACCCGAGACGCTCGCGCCCGACGGCGCGCGACGAAAGGGAGTCCGTGGATCCGACGCAGAGTTCCGTGCTTCACCGGGTATTGCCCGGCCTGGTCGCCTCGCCGCTGGGAGCGAGCACCGCAATCGCGCACGAGGGCGCCGTTCACAGCGCCAAGGATGAGTTCGCGCTGCGGGGTTTAGTCGTGACCGCAACGCGGGCCAGAGCCGAAACGGCACTCCCGAGCCTACCCATGCGCATCGGCGTGGGGCTTCTGCGGGTGGTGCTGGTGAGCGTGACGGTTGCGCGCTTCGCTCGGGGCCGTTCCGCCGCCGCCGTGCTGTTGCTGGGCGCGCTGGCGCTCGGGGGCGCTCCGCTCACCGGCTGCAAGGGGCCCTCGAGGACGCCGGCGAGCAAGCCCATCGCAGTCGTGGACTCCGCCAAGGTCAGCCCGCCCGCCCGCAGCAAGAGCCTGCCGCTGCAGCTCGCCGAGGCGCGTACCGCACTGGCGGCGGCGCTGGAGTCCGGCTCGCTCGACCTCGTGGGCGTGCACGCGGTCCGACTCCGCAATCTGACGCGCGCACTCGCTGCGAGCGACGCCAAACGCTTCGGCCCGCCCGCGGATACGGTGAGCAGCGCGAGTGAAGGCGTTCAGGAAGCCGCGCGGCGCGGCGACCTCGGGGCGGCGCAAGCGCGCTTCGCGGTGCTGGTCTCGTCGCTGCACGCGTTCGATCATGCGCCGGATGTGGCGCAACTCGAGATTCCCGCCCAGCCCATGGACTCGCGCTCGGTGAGCTTGACCGGCGAGATCATCGACCCGCAGTGTTACTTCACGCACGACGGGCACGGCCTCGAGCATCGGAGTTGTGCGACGCGGTGCGCCAAGGGCGGTCAGGACCTGGCGTTCCTGGATGTCGCGACGGGCGACATCCATCCCCTGATCGCGGTCGGACACGGCGAGGATCCCAATCGGGGTCTGATCGAGCACATCGGTCAGGCCGTCACCATCGAAGGCGTGTTGTTCTCACGCGCCCATAATCGTTACCTGCTCATTCAGAGCGTCGGCGGCGCATCCACGTTGGCCGCGGCGTCAGGAGGGACTCACTGATGCGTCTTGCATTGTTCGCAGGTCTTGCGTTGCTGCTCACCGGTTGCGCCAGCTCCGGCCCCAAGGAGATCAAGATCGTCGCCGACGAGAATGGCTTCACGCCCAACACGGTCACGGTCAAGCACGGGGAGCCGCTGGTGCTGGTGGTCACTCGCACCTCGGATGCCACTTGCGCGACCGAGGCGGTGTTCACCGAAACGGGCAAGCGCTACGCCCTGCCCAAGGATCAAGCCGTTCGCATCGAACTGCCGACCGACGCGGCGGGCACGCTGCACTTCGCGTGCGGGATGGACATGTTCAAGGGTGAGGTCGTGATCCAGTAGGCA
>JANLOU010000246.1:0-3071 GCA_031366735.1 Candidatus Eiseniibacteriota bacterium | reverse complement strand
GGCTCCATCTGGGAGTCAAGCGATTCATGGCGATCTCCGTGCAGAAGAGTGAGAAGCTTCACCTGCTTCACCTGCTTCACGTGCTTCACCAGCGCCGAACTCCTGAAGGCATTCCCCCGAATGCACATCAGGTGCTGCTGTTCGGCGCTGGCTTTCCATTCGGGACGGCATGTGGCCGCGGACATCCGAGCAGTCCGTCCATTGCAGCCGCCATGCCAACTTCCATTTGCCAATCAATCCACTGTTTTCGCGCGAAGGCTGGCTCGGTCGCCGGTGCGGGTCACAAGAACTATTGTGATGCAATAAATTTGCTTCTACACTCACGGGATGAACCCACGCGTCCTGCTCAGCTGGATCGGCAACACGGACTTCACGGCTTCCGAGAACGAGAAGGCCGTTGGCGCAGGACCGGTGGCGCAGTCACTCGCCGCGGGCTCGTATGCCGAGGCAGTACTGCTCAACAACTATCCGGCTGCCAAGGTGCCGGCTTACCTGCGGTGGCTGCGGAAGCGCACGAACACACCCATCCGCGTGCGGCAGGAGAAGTTGAGCGGCCCCACGCACTTCGGCGAGATCCATACCGCAGCGGTCGCGGCGATCGAGGAAGTGCTGGGTCGGCACAGGCAGCGACCTGAGCTCACATTCCATCTGAGCCCGGGCACGCCGGCCATGGCGGCGATCTGGATCATCCTGGCCAAGACTCGCTTTCCGGCCGAGCTGCTCGAGTCCTCGCGCGAGCATGGCGTGAAGATTGCGTCAGTGCCATTCGAAATGAGCGCCGACTTCATTCCCGATCTGTTGCGCGGGCCCGATGAACGGCTCGAACGCTTGAGCGTGGGCCTACCGCCTGAGGCGCCCGAGTTCGCGGATATCGTGCACCGCAGTCCCGTCATGAAACGCCTGGTTGCGATGGCGCGGCTGGTGGCGCCGCGCTCGGTACCGGTGCTGATCGAAGGGGAGTCGGGTACGGGCAAGGAGCTGATGGCCCGCGCTATCCATCGTTCAAGCCCGCGCCGCGACAAACCATTCGTGGCGGTCAACTGCGGCGCCATTCCCGCCGAGCTGATCGAGTCGCAGTTGTTCGGGCACGAGAAGGGCGCGTTCACCGGTGCGCACGCCGCGCGCGAAGGTTACTTCGAGGCGGCCACCGGCGGCACGCTGTTCCTGGACGAAGTCGGCGAGCTGCCGCTGGCCGCACAAGTGAAGCTGTTGCGCGTACTTCAAGAAAGCGAGGTGGTGCGGGTGGGCGCCACCAAGCCGATCCCGCTCGATCTGCGCGTGATCGCGGCCACGAATCGCACATTGTTGGACGAAGTGCGCGCGGGGCGGTTTCGCGAAGATCTGTTCTACCGGCTCGCCGTGGCCATTCTGCAGCTACCGCCCCTTGCCGCGCGTACCACCGACATCGGCCCGCTCATCGATCACTTTGTCGGCTTGATCAATACCGAGAGCATGAGCGAACCAGGGTTTCGACCCAAGAGGCTGGCTCCAGGTGCACGCAACCTTCTGTTGGCGCATCCATGGCCCGGCAATGTGCGCGAGCTGTACAGCACACTGCGCCGCGCCGCCATCTGGACACCCGGCGAGACCGTGCGCGCCGAGGACCTGCGCGAGTCGCTGCTCGATGCGGCGCACCCGGGGAGGCTGGGGATTCTGGGGCGAGCGCTGGGCGAAGGGTTGGATCTGCCCGAGTTACTCGCCGAGGTGGCGCGCCACTATCTGGACCGCGCGCTCGAAGCCGCCCACGGCAATAAGAGCGAGGCCGCTCGATTGGTGGGCCTTCCCAGCTATCAGACGCTCACCAACTGGATGGCGAAGTACGGGGTGGATGGGCGCGGCGGGCGCGGATGAGGCGATCGTGTGGCGCGCGTGGGATGCCGGCAAAGCAGCGTTGGTATCGGCTCGAGCGCATATTATCAGCGCATTCACATATGCCAATGCGCTATAGTCCTTGTTCGACCCGTCCGCTGATCCCCCTTCATGCTCCCACGGAGTCCCCGATGCCCGTGCTTGCGAGCAGTCCCGAGGAGCAGGTCCACCACTCTGCTTCGCGCATCCTGCGGCACATCGCGGCTGCTTTCGCGCAGTGGTGGAGTGAGTTCGACGCGTTTGAACGCGAGCGATTGCTGGCGATCGCGCTCGAGAAGAGCCCCGCGATCGGCCCCAGTGAAGCAGAGGCGTTGCGAGGCGGCACCGCCGACCCCATTCCCATCTGCCATTTGATCGAGGTGGTGGGCTCCCAGAAGGGGTTGCTTCCCGAGGACGCGAACTGTGTCCGGACTTACCGCAATGATTTGTTCCATGTGAAGAAGTCGCAGGGCGCATTGCTCTACATGCAGCCCTCGCGCGTGACTCGATTCATGCTCGCTGCTGCGCGCCTGGCCGAGGGTTTCCGCGCGCCGCGCGAGCAGTCCGCGATTGCCGACCTGGATGCGCATGTGCGCGACCTGTTGGGCGCAAGCGTTGTGGGCGAGCCCGCCGCTGCGCCCGCGCCGCGCTCACCGAGGATCGATGAGCCGCCCTTTCCCATGCCGAAGACGAAAACCACCAAGCGCAACGGCATGAACCCCAATGATGCTGCGACCGAGGCCATGCTGTCACCGGACCAACGCGCCGCGGTCGAGCAGGTGGTGGACTGGTTCCATGGGCGTCCCGGCCCCGCCGACGGGCTCAACTACTTCGCGCTGGCCGGTCCTGCCGGCAGTGGCAAGACCACGGTGACCGGGATGATCGTGAAGCGGCTCAACCTGCAGCCTCGGCAGGTGGCGTTGCTCGCACCCACGGGCAAGGCCGTGGAGGCGATGAAGCCCAAGTTGCCCACGGGGTGGAAGTCGAGGGCGCGCACGCTCGCGTCATTCCTGTGGAAGTGGCAGTTCAAGGGCTACGAGGGTGAGGACAGCGCGTTCGTGAAGCAGGGCGCCAAGCCGATCGAGTCCGATGTGGTGTTGGTGATCGTGGACGAGGCGTCCATGGTGACGGGGTATGACCTGAAAGCGCTCAACGCCTACAAACGCGTCCTCTTCACCGGCGACCCCGACCAGTTGCCTCCGGTCGTGGAGGACGGGGGCGAG
>JANLOU010000210.1:0-10506 GCA_031366735.1 Candidatus Eiseniibacteriota bacterium | reverse complement strand
CGCGATCCCCGCGAGGTGCTCTCGCATCTTGTCGTGGCGCGCCGGCGGGGCTGAGTCGCGCCATGCCGCACCGTTGTGACTGGCTCGCGGCGCGGACTCTCGCGGAGTGGCCATGACTCCGCGAGACCTGGCACCCACTCCAGTCGTTGCGACCATTCCGCAGTTGATCGACCACGCCGCCCGGCAATACGGCGATCATCCGTTCCTGCTGCGACACACTGCGACCGGGTGGAATGGCTTCTCCTTCCGCGAGGCGGCTGCCGCGACGCACCGGTTCACGGCGCTGCTCGAGCGTGCCGGGGTCAGGCCCGGGGACCGCGTCGGGCTGTTCTCGGAGAACCGGCCCGAGTGGGGTCTGGCCTACCTTTCGATCATGGAGACGGGGGCAGTCGTGGTGCCGCTCGATGCTCAGCTCAGGTCGCTGGAAGTGGGCGAGATCCTTGCGACCGCGGGCGCTACGCATGCGGTGGTGAGCGAACGCCTGATGAGCGTGCTCGGCGAGGCGAAGGCGTCGCGCCTGGAGGGGCTGCACCTGATCTCGCTTGACGCACACGATTCGCTGCCCTCCTTCGTCGAGGCGCAGAGCGCGTTCCCGGGCGCGCAAGCGCGCGAACCGCGAGCTGCGGCCAACGATCTGGCGGTGATCCTCTTCACCTCCGGTACGACCGGTCAGGCCAAGGGCGTGATGCTGTCGCACGCGAACCTGCTCTCGAATGTCGAAGGGGTGGCGCGCACCTTCGAACTCGGGCCGACGGACCGGTTCTTGAGCATCCTGCCGATGCACCATACTTTCGAATCCACCGGCGGGCTCCTGTGCCCCATGCGTGTGGGAGCAAGTGTGGCCTACGGTCGTGGGTTGAACTCCAAGGAGCTGCGTGAGGACATGACTTCGAGTGGGGCCACGCTGTTCATCGGTGTGCCACTGCTGTACGAGAAACTGATGTCCGCGATCGAGCGGGGAATCGACGGGGCGCCGCGGGGCCAACGGCTGTTGGCACGGACCCTCCTTGGGCTCACGCGCCTCATCCGCCGTACCACCGGCCTGCGTGTGGGGCGCGTACTGGCGCGACCATTGCGCGAGCGTGCGGGGCTTGGCCGACTGCGCATGTTCGTGACCGGAGCGGCCGCGTTCGCGCCCGAAGTCTTCTGGAAGTACATCGATTTCGGGTGGCCGATGCTCGAGGGCTATGGGCTCACCGAAACTTCACCCGTCGTGTGCGCGAATCGGCCCCAGAATCCCAATCCAGGTTCCGTGGGGTGGCCGCTGATGGGGGTGGAGGTGCGCATCGACGCGCCGGACGAGGCTGGGAACGGCGAGATCGTGGTGCGCGGGCCCAACATCATGCTGGGGTACTACGCCAATCCGAGTGCCACCGCGGAAGTGTTGCGTGACGGTTGGTTCTCCACCGGCGATCTGGGCGAGATCCTGCCGGATGGACGGGTTCGCATCACGGGGCGGCTCAAGAACATGATCGCCACTGCCGCGGGGAAGAAGATCTACCCCGAGGAGATCGAAGTGCAGTTGGCGAACAGCCCGTATGTGCTGGAAGTGGTGGTGATCGCAGGGAAGGACGCCAAAGGAGAGCGCGAAGAAGTCCACGCGCACATCCATCCCAATCTGCCCGCGCTCGAGGCGCATGCCAGGGCGCAGGGCAGAACCTGCGACAAGGACTACATCGAGGCCACACTCAAGGCCGAGGTCGCGTCGCGTTGCGCGCTGCTGGCGCCCTACAAGCGGGTGAAGCAGGTGGTGGTGCGTCGGCACGAGTTTCCCAAAACGAATACTGGGAAGATCAGACGGCACGATGCGGCGGTGCCAGGGTTGTACTCGGAAGAAGGGTGACGGCCACAGGGGCTTGCGCAGCGCCCGAGCATGGCGCCCACCGCAACCTAGGCCGGTAGCCCCGCTACTTCCTCGCGGGCAGGACCTCGCTGTTCCAGATCACGCTGCCCTGTTCGTCCACCAGGAAGGAGTGGCGCATGCGCATGGGGCCGCTCGTGATGGTGCCGCCCGACCAGTGCTGTTCGCCCATGACGCCCTGATAGGCCCACACCAGCTGGAATGTGGCGTCCACGCCACCTCGGAAGGGACGAGTGTCGCGGGCACCCGGCTCGAGGTGCTCGATCACCACCGTCTCGTTGCCCGCGGTGAGTCGGATCCGGTCCAGACCATGGCTGGATTGATTCACGATCGTGGCTTCGTTGGCCCCGGTATCCCTCAAAGCACCGTAGTGCTTCCACCCGTACCACGCGGTGGCCGCGAGCAGGACCAGCATGAGCAGTCGCTTCATCGGTTCCCTCCGAGATGCATGCGATCCGCAGGCGCGGGGCGCGCGGCGAGACTAGATCCGACCGGGGTGATGCGCCATCTCGAAGATCGCCCGAGCGGGCGGCGAGCTGGGCATGGATCGGCGGCCGGGTCGCTGCACGCCTTGCACGAGACCCCTAATCGGTTCCGGGTCCATCCCCGAGCCGGCCCTTGGCCTCCTCGGAAAGGTGCACGGGCGAGCCCTGCTCCTTCACGCCGCGGAACGCGGCATAGAACGTCAGTGCGGCCGTCGCGTAGAGCGCGGCCGTGATGTAGAAGGGCACCGCATAGCCGAAGCGTTGGATCACGATGCCGGCGGTGGACGCTGAAATCGCCCAACCCATGTTCCAGAGCATGTTGTTCAGACTTGTCGAGCGCGCGCGCAGCGGGGCGGGCAGCACCTCCATGACGAACGCCTGCATCAGCGGCGTGGCGGCCTGCATGAGGGTGGCCCGCATCCAGAACGATCCCACGGCGATACCGAGCCGCTGCTCCGCACCCAAGGTGACCAGAAAGGGCAGCGAGAGCAGCTCCGAAGCGACAGCCGTGCGAAGTTTGCCGAAGCGGCGCGCAAGCGCAGGGCCGATCAGGGCAGCGCTCGCAGTCACGATCTGCGCCACGGCGAAGAACCCACCGATCTGTGCGCTCGTGCATTGGAAGCGGTCCTTGAAGTAGAGGTTCATGAACGGGATCACCAGCCCCGCACCCGCACCGATCAGGAGCGCATTGAGTGCGATGGGCCATAGCAATGCCATCTGCTCGGGCGGCACCCTGCGCTCTTCGTGCGAAAGGCGGGGCTCGTGCAGTCCACGCAGCGCCAGCAGCGGGAGGATCGCGGTCAACGCCAACAGAGCGCCGGCCATGAGAGTCAGTCGGTAGGCCGTGAACAGCGGCATGCTCGGCCAAAGCTGGCGCAGTCCCAGCGGAATCGCGCCGCCCAGCGCGCTCCCCACAACGCCCGCGAGGAGCGCCGCCGCAAAGAATGTGCTGAACAGATGGGTGCGCTCGCGGGGCGTGGAGTGCTCCGTGAGGAAAGGTGCGGCTGCGATCTGGAAGAACGACTGTCCCGCGCCGACGACGAAGGCGGAGCCCAGAAGCAGCGTTGTATCCGTCGTGCCCGCGCGCATCAGGTGCCCGAGTGCTTCCAGGACAGCGCCGAGCATGAGGGTATTGCGTCGGCCCCAGCGTTCGGCCAGGAAACCCGCCGGCAACGCCATGAGTGCGAGCCCGATCGCGTTCACCGAAATGGCGCGGCCCACGAAGCTCTCCTGGAAGCCCGCTTCGACCAGGTAGAGATTGAACAAGACGCTGAAGATCCCGTGCGCCGTCCACATGAGGAACTCGGCGAGCAGGTAGAAGCGCGCCGGACGCGAGAACAGACGCGCGGAGTCTCGGAAATCCCGCAAGGCGTGCGTGAGGGCGCTCATGATGATGTCCTCGGTGAAAAAGTCGACGGCGGCTCAGGAAGAGCCGCCGTCGGAACAACTCGCTCAGGGCTCGCGCGTCAGGTCACGATGTCGTAGGTGACCGAGGCATCGATGGTATGCAGCTGTGCTCCACGGACTCGGAACATGGGTTCGAATGCCGCGGGCGTCATGGCGATCAGCACTCGGGCAGGCTCAGCGCCAGCGTTCTCGACCGCGTGCGGAACGCGCGCATCGAAGTGGCAGGAATCGCCCGATTCGAGCAGCAGGACATGCTCCCCACACAGCACGCGGATGGGGCCCAGCACGCAGAGCACGACTTCCTCGCCCTGATGGTAATGACGCTTGTCGCCAGCGCTCACGCCCACCGGAAGCTCGGCTTGGATGAGCTCGAGGTTGCGTCGGGGTTGTGCGGACAGGACCTCGACACGCGAGGTGTTACCGCCCACTTGGATCGAGGGGCGTTCGGCGGCACGCACGACATGCGGGGCCTGTTCCTCCTCGACGACCAGGTAGGCGACCGAGGTCTCGAGCGAGCGGGCCAGATCCTGGAGGGTCGCGAGCGAGGGCGAGGTGCGGCTGTTCTCGACCTGGCTGATGAACCCCTTGGAAAGGCCACTTGCCTCGGCCAACTGCTGGACGGTCATGCCCCGGCGCAAGCGCAGGTCGCGGATCTTCTTACCGAGTTGCATGGGGGCCCCCAGGAAGGGATGTGTTCCGAATGTGGTAGGCGATGAGGCTATCGAATAAGCCGCGCACGGGTCAACGGCAAGCTGCTCGCGAGGGCTTCGGCTCAGCGAGCCTCGGTTGCCTCAGGGCCTGACGGGACGGGGTGCAAGGGGCGGCCGCCCAGGTACTGGAGTTGGTAGAGCCGATGGTACAGACCCTTCGCTGCCATCAGGTTGGCGTGGGTCCCCACCTCGCGGACGCGGCCATGGTGGAGCACCACGATGCGGTCCACATCCTGGATCGTCGAGAGTCGATGCGCGATGACCAGGCTGGTACGACCCAGCATGAGACGCTTGAGTGCGGCCTGGATGAGTCGCTCGGTGTGCGTGTCGACACTGGAGGTGGCCTCGTCGAGAATGAGCAACTCCGGCTCGCGGGCTGTGGCGCGAGCGAAGGACAGGAGTTGCTTCTCGCCCGCCGAGAAAGTGGCGCCCCGTTCGCGCACCTCGGCGTCCAGCCCGCCGGGCAGGCGCGCGAGGAATGCGTCCGCGTGCACCTCGCGTGTCGCCTGCTCGAGTCGGTCACGCCCGAGCGAGGGGTCCCCCAAGCGAAGATTGCTCTCGATGGTGCCTGAGAACAGGAAGACATCCTGGAGCACGAGCCCGAACCTGCGGCGCAGCGCTTCGGGCTCCCACTCCTGGATGGGGCGGCCGTCCACCCGGATCTCACCCCGTTGCGGCGCATAGAATCGCAGCAACAGACTGGTGAGCGTGGTCTTGCCCGAGCCGGTCGCACCCACGAGCGCGACCTTCTCGCCCGCGTCCACGCGGAAGCTGACATCCTCGAGCACCCAGTGTTCGCCCTGGTAAGCGAACCAGACATGGTCGAACTCGACGCTCAGGCCCTGTCCAGAATCGGCCGGCACGGAGCCCTCGGAGCGAGCGCTCAAGGAAACCGCTGCGGGATCGACCGGAGTGTCGAGCAGCGCGAAGATGCGCTCCGAGGAGGCCATCGCCTGTTGCAGGATCCCGTACTTCTCGGAGAGGTCGGAGATGGGGCGGAAGAAGCGTTGGGTGTACTGGATGAACGCGACCAGTGTGCCCAGCGTGATGCCGGTCCACATGACCTGCCGACCGCCGTACCAGACGATCAGGGACAAGGCGATCGCGCTGACCAACTCGAGCGTGGGGAAGAACACCGCGTGATAGGTGTTGGCCCGCAGGTTCGCATCGCGATGCCCTGCGTTCACCTCGCGGAAGGACGCGAGGTTCCGGGCTTGGCGGCCCAACATCTGCACGGTGCTCATGCCCGAGAGATTCTCGTTCAGGAACGAGTTCAAGTGCGCGAGTCGCGAGCGCACATCGCGGAACACCGCGCGGACTTTGGCGCGGAATACGAGTGTGACCAACAGAATCAGAGGCAAAGTGCTGAATGTCACCAACAACAGTTCGACATTCAACCGCGACATGGCGAACATGATGCCGATGAGCATGAACAGATCGCCGAACACAGCGTCGATGCCGGCCGTGAACATCTCATTGAGCACATCCACATCGTTCGTGACGCGGGTCATCAGGCGACCAATGGGGTTGCGATCGTAGAACGCGACCGGCATGCGTTGCAGGTGGCGGAAAATCGCCGTGCGCAGGTCGCGCATGATGCCCTGCCCCACGCGCTGCATGATCTGCGCTTGGAGATAGCCCAGTCCGAACGCCGCCAGCAGTGCCACCAGAAAAAGGAGCGCGATGCGATCGAGTTGGTAGAGATCGCGATGGCGGATCCCAAGGTCGATGGCTTCCTTGGTGAGGTAGGGGAATGCCAACTGGGCAGCCGCCTCCGCCAGTGTCACGATCACCGCCAAGAACACTTGGAGGCGGTAGGGGCGCAGGTAGGCCGCCAGCCGGCGCATCAGCTGATGGTCGTAGGTCCTGCCGAGTTCGTCGTCGGTTTCTGCGCTCACGAGGCCTCGATCTCCTCTTCGAGCTGTTGCGCCCGGTCGAGGGCGGCGTAGCGTCCGCCCAGCGCGAGCAGTTCGTGGTGTCGGCCGCGCTCCACGATGGCGCCGTCCTCGAACACCAGGATCAGGTCGGCTTCGCGCACGGTGCTGACCCGGTGCGACACGAGCAGGGTCGTGCGTCTGCGCATTTCGCCTCGCAACTCGCCGAGGATCGCCTCCTCGGTCTGCGTGTCCACGCTCGAGAGGCAATCGTCGAGCAGGAGGATCGGCACGGGACGCAGGATCGCTCGGGCGAGGGCGGCGCGTTGTTTCTGCCCCCCCGAAAGTGTGATGCCGCGCTCCCCGACACGCGTCTCGAAGCCTTCGCTGAACCCATCCACATCGCGGGCCAGGTGCGCCACTTCCGCTGCGCGGCGAATCGCGGCCGAGTCCTCCCCGGCCACGCCATAAGCGATATTCTCGGCAACCGTCGCGGAGAACAGGAAGGCCTCCTGGGGCACGACCGCCAGTTGCGAGCGCAACCAATCCAGCTCCAGCGCGCGCACATCGGTCCCATCCAGGAAAATGCTGCCCGCCGGCGGATCGAACACGCGCGGCAATAACTGCAGCACGGTGCTCTTGCCTGCGCCGGTTCGGCCGACCAGCGCCACCGTGGTGCCGGCCGCGACCTTGAACGAGACCCCTTTCAGGGCCGGTTGGTCAGCGCCGGGATAGGTGAATGTCAGATTGCGGAACTCCAGCTCGCCGCGCACTTCGGGGAGATCCGTGGCCCCTGGCTCGTTCGCAATGGCGGGCGGTGTCTCGAGGATGGTGACAATGCGCTGGAACGAAGCCGAGCCGCGCTGGAACACATTGATCACCCACCCCAACGCGATCATGGGCCAGTTGAGCATTCCCAGGTAGACGGTGAACGCCACGAACTGTCCCAGCGTGATGCGCCCGAGGACCACCTCGCGGCCGCCGAGCCAGAGCGCGAGCAGCGCGCCGAGACCGGAGAAGAACGCCAGCGAGGGTTGGAACACGCCCGCCGTCTGGATCAACTCGACATTCCGGCGCTGGTAATCGTCATTGAGCTCATCGAACCGTTCGACCTCGCGTCGCTCGCTCGTGAACGCCCGCACCACGCGCAATCCCGCAAGATTCTCCTGGACGAGCGCCGAGAGCCCTGCGAAGCGTGCCTGGACCTGTTCGAACCGACGGTGGATGCGGTCGCCGAACCACCACACCGACAGCGAGACGATGGGTAGCGGAATCAACGAGTAGAGCGTGAGGCGGGGACTGATCGCCAGCATGAACGCGATCGCAACGACACCCACCGTGAGCGTGTTCACCATGTACATGAGTCCCGGACCCAGCATCATCCGCACCGCGGACATGTCGTTGGTCGCGATGCTCATGATCTCGCCCGTGCGATTGCGCTGGAAGTACTCGACCGGTTGCTTCTGCAGGTGCGCGAACAAGTCGTTGCGCAGGTCGTACTCCAGATGGCGCGAGATCGCGATGATCGACTGACGCATCGCGTACTTGAACAAGCCGGCGAAGACCGCGATCGCGAACAGCATGAGCGCGTACCGCCCGAGCTTCTCTGCGGTCACACCCCGATAAAGGTCGTCGACGGCGAAGCGCAGGACCTGTGGCTGTGCGAGGGAGATGAGATTGGCACAGGCCACGCACACGACTCCCCAGACCAGACCCGTGCGGTGGCGGGCGGCGTGACGGAGGAGTCGTGCCAAGTGAGGAGGGATGAGGGCTCCTTGCACATGGGCGCGTCCGTCGTCACGCGGGCGCGCTCACGGTTGCGGCATCAGCGGCTCTTGGAGCCCCCGAGCAGGCCCGCGAGGCGGTCGAGCTTCGTGGACTTCCACGCAATGCCGGCGTAGTACTGATCGGTATGCAGCACATTGCGCCCGCCCGGGGTGTGCCACGAGCCAGCGAATGCATCGAGCTTATCGTCCACACGGTAGGTGAAACGCGGCCCGGTCACCATTCGCAGCGTCTCGTATTCGGGTCCGTTCGCGCTCGGGTTCGCAGCGTACACGCCGTCGTAGAGGTCGCCCTGCGCCATCGCGAAGTCCCCGTGGAAGGTGCCCGTCACCAGGAGCGACTTGGAGACCCAGATGCCCAACTCGGCCTCGCCGATCAGGGCGTCCTGCCAGCGACGCTTGGCCACGGAAGTGTTGGCGTCCGCTCCCGATTTGGTGTGGCCGCCGATGGTCGCGTAGCGATAGCGATAGCCGCCCTGCAGCCCCCAATAGGCGCGTTTGCCCGCAGGTCGGCCGAAGGCGAGGTCCGCTTGCAGTGACTGCAGTCCGAGGGAGTAGAAGTCGGCAGCCCCGGCGTCGCCATTTGTTCCCGGTGAAGTGTTCACGCCCGGCTGGAACAGATGGTTCGTCCCCATCGGAGCGGTCCATGTGAGTTGCAGCGCGACGGGCGTGTGGCCGATGTGGCCGATGTTCTTGAGGCCGAACAGCAAGTCACCCAGTCCGGTGCTGGTGCTCGATACAGGTGGCACATTCGCGCGCAGGGTTCGGCTGACGAGCGGCAGGCCGAGCCGCAGGCTCCAGTGCTTCTTCCAGCCGATCTCGCTGAACGAGCTCAGCACGCGCTGCTCGTACAGGCCGCCAATCGCCTGACGGTTGCCCAGGTCGTCGTACAGCGTGCCCGCGGAGAACACGCTACCGCTGAGCTCGGAATAGTACTCGCCTGGCGCAGGCCCGTAGGGGCCAGCCACGGCGGCGGTCGCGAAGGTCGCGGCCACGGCGAAGGCCGCGAGGGCGGCCATTGAGATGCGACGCACGGTCATCATGTCTCCTCACGTTTCCCGGTAGCGGACGCGGGACTGTATCCGGCGCGCATCCGCCGCGCAAGGCGGCCGGGCCCACACGCGGAAGCTCCCGAGGGTGGAGCCGGTCCGGGCCAGTTCGGCGCGACGGATGGCGCCGCCTGTGGCAACATGCGCAGTCATGTCGGCTCTGCGCGTGCTCGAATACGTCCGCTACGACGATGGGGTGTGGAACCTGCCGTCCTCCCATGTGGCGGCGCTGGCCCGCCGCTTCACCGAGGTGCACTTCGATGTGCCGGCGAATCGGCTCGAGGCCGACACGCTGCTGCCTGCGGCCGACATCGTGCTGGGGTTCGCGGTGCGCCCCGGGAACTTCGAGTCGGCGCGCAAGCTGAAGTGGATCCATGCCACGGCGGCGGGTGTGGGCGGAGTGCTGTTCCCCGGCCTCGTGGACAGCCCGGTCGTGCTCACGAACGCGCGCGGCCTGCACGCAGGTTCGATGGCCGAGCACACGCTCGGCGTCATGCTCTCGTTCGTGCGCAAGCTGCACTGGTCGCGCGACGCTCAGCAGGCGAGGCGCTGGGATGCAGTGCCCCAGGAGCGCGAAGCCCCGGTGTTCGGCGAGTTGGCGGGAGCCACGGTGGGACTGGTGGGCTTTGGTCATGTGGGACGCGGCATCGCCCGGATGGCACGGGCGATGGGGATGCGGGTGATCGCCGTGCGCCGTCACCCAGCGCGCGACCCGGCGCCGGCGGACGAACAGTGGGGGATCGAGCGTTTGCACGAGCTGCTTTCCGTGAGCGATTGGGTGGTGTTGTGCGCGCCGCACACGCCCGCGACGGGAGGGATGATCGGGGCGGCCGAGTTGGCTCGCATGCCCGCGCATGCGCGTTTGGTGAATCTGGGTCGCGGCGCGCTGGTGGACGAGCCCGCATTGATCGCGGCGCTGCAGGAGGGGCGCATCGCGGGGGCGTCCTTGGACGTATTCGCCGAAGAGCCGCTCGCGGTGGATTCGCCGCTCTGGGGGATGCGCGAAGTGATCGTGACGCCGCATGTGTCGGGTTTCGGGCCCCGCTATTGGGAGCGCGCGATGGAACAGTTCAGCGCGAACCTGCAGCGCTATCTTGCGGGCGAGCCGCTCGAGAATGTGGTCGACAAGCGGGCCGGGTACTGACGGTGACCCTCGGCGTCGTGCTGGCCGGAGGCCAGGGCGTTCGGCTTGCGCGGCCCGAGCACAAGGCCATGGTGATGCTCGCTGGCCGCAGCCTGCTCACCCGAGCGCGGGAGACTCTGGCGGGATTGTGCGACGAGGTTCTGGTCAGCGCCCCCGCTGCGTTCGAGCTGGATGTGCCGCGCTCGGGTCGGG